>NZ_CAWPRX010000191.1:0-4415 GCF_963890365.1 Tychonema sp. LEGE 07196
CTCCCACTCTCCCCCTATTACCATGATCAAAGACCCAGATAAAGACTTTATTTCCGTCAACAAAATTCTCGGCAAACAAGCCAGCATCGGCATCATTCCAGCGGAACAGCTAATTCCCTGGATGCTAATCACTGTAATTTCCTACATCCTCACCAACGGCCTATTCAGCTTAGGAATGCCTTGGTTTTTCATCACTGCTTTCTGGCTAATTGTAAGCTGGTGGCTCCTGACAGGTAACAAACCTCACCTTTTTGTAGACAGGTTTAGACCTCCGCCGGGGAATGAGTGGTACAACGGCAATCTTTTATACCTTTCTCCCGTTCCCGAACACCGACCAAACCCGATTCGCCACCGAATCAGCGATTCACAAGTCCGAGTCAAACTTAAACCCAAAGTTGCTCCCACTCAACAAGGAGATAACAGCCGACTTATGCCCTTCCAAAACTACCAAAACCTCCTGTGTTTAGTCACTATCAAAAAGGATGGTCGAGAAGTTTCTGGTTACTTACTGAATGAAGGCAGTCAATACCAAATTGTATTCGGATTCGAGACGGCTGGCTTTCACAACATTCTCTACCGCCATGAAGTAAACAATGCAGCCACCGCCTTAGAAGAAGGGCTAAAAGACATTCCCCCAGGCGAAAAAATGACCTTTCACACCGGCTGCTACAGCAGCGATTGCGTTCGTCAGCAACAGTTAACTGAATTGGCTGACAACTGTCACCTCAAACCCATTTCTGTACTCGTTCGTAACGAACAGAAACGCATTCAAGAACTCAACTTAGCGGGTACCCGACAACTGTGGAACCAAACTATTTTCTGCACTTGGACATTCAACGCTCAATCTGGCTCCAAATCCAACGACCCTCTGAGTAAATTCATCAATGGAATTATCAACACAGCCAACAGCATTGCTGCACAATTTACAGGCAACCAGCGCATCTACTCTGAACGCTTTTACAAACAACTGCTGCTCGACGCTTTCGAGCAAGGCTACATCCGGTGGGAACTCTTGCTAAACACCAAAATCGGACTGGAAATTCAACCCATGAATGCCCAAGCATTGTGGGGATGGCTGTGGCAAAAATTCAACAGCGCACCCGTACCCCCTATCCCCCAACTTCTCACCTTAAAAGAAACCGCCTCCGACTACAAACTAACCGAAACCCTCAACAGTCACAAACACGCCTGCACCATTTTAATTGAAGGTATGAGCGGCCGTTCGAGCTGCCCGGAACACAGAAAAGCTAGCTCACGCATTTTGCTTCCCGGCAGAAACGCAGAATGCGGCGTGCTAACAATGGAAGAGGGCCCCGGCGGCTGGCTCAATACCAGAGAGCAACTGCAATGGCTCTGGAAAATTATGAGCAACAGCTACGTCCGCGATACTGAAGCCGTTGTCGAAATTAGCGCCGCTCCCAACTTTATTATTCAAGACAACTTAGCAAGGCAAGCTAAACAATCTAAAAGTGCCAAAAAACGCGCTTTAGAAAAAGGTCAAGGTCGCGATGTAGGAGCAGAAGTCAAACAGGAAGAATCCTTTGAAGCCCAGAAAAAAATGTACAAAGGTGCAAGAGCAATTCACGCTGCTGTCACCTTCCTAGTCTACCGACCAACCCCAGAGCAACTAACACACGCTTGCCAAATGCTCTCCCACAGCTTCGGCTCTGCCAAAGTATTAAGAGAGCGCAACATTGCTTGGCAAATTTGGTTAGAAACTTTGCCCATTACTGTAAGCTGGCTGTTGCACAGCAGTTCGCTAATTAACGAACGCCGCCTCACCTTAGACACCGAAACTGTCCCCGGTATTTTGCCCTTAACTGCTGTAAGGGACATCGACTCAAAAGGAGTTGAATTCATCACCAAAGGCGGCAAACCCGTGTACGTTGACCTCATGCACAACCAAACCAGCCGCGCTGTCATAACAGGCGAGTCGGGTTCCGGTAAAAGTGTTTTGGGATGGCGATTTGCAGCCGATGCAATAGCCGCTAATATCCCAGTAGTCGGTATGGACATCTCAGCAGGAAGCGGCAGTACCTTTGAGACAGCAGTGAAACTGTTAGGCGACGACGGTGCGTACTACGACATCACCTCTGGCAGCTCGAATCTACTCGAAATACCCGATTTGAGGCGTTTTGACAGAGAAGAGCGATCGCGCCGACTAGACCAATGGAAAGAGTTTATCAGAAAAGCGCTGACTATTATCAGCATGGGTAAAGTCCGCGACCCAAAATTAGCGCAGCGAGTCGATGCCATTTTGCTGCTAACTCTGAAAAAATTTCTGGAAGACCCAGACATTATCGAGCGCTACAATACTGCCTTTGAAAAAGGCTGGAAATCGACCGCGTGGCAAGAAATGCCAACCCTCACAAACCTTCTGAAATTCTGCACAAAAGAGCAACTAAACCTACAAAACTTTACCGACTTCGACCGCATTGCCATCAACCAAATTATCACTCAATGCAACGCATTACTAGCGTCACCTTTAGGGAAAGCAATTGGCAGACCGAGTACATTTTCACCCGAACCCGCTGTTAAGTTTTTTGCCCTTAGCGGTCTGGGCAACGAACAAGACCAGTATTTAATGGCCATTAACGCCCACGCTGCTTGCATTCGCAACGCACTTTCTCACCCTAAAAGCTTATTTATCGGAGACGAACTTTCGATTTTGTTTAAAAAAGACGGATTTGCTGAAGTAGTAGGCGAACTCTGTGCAGTGGGTAGAAAGAATGGCATTTCAGTGCTCTTGCTATCCCAAGATATCGACAGTATTTGCGATTGTAGTGCGGGAACTATGATTATGCAAAACATGGTGTATCGAATTACCGGAAGATTGACATCAAACGGAGCCACTTCTTGGATCAAAAATTTGGGATATCCGGCTGAAATTATTAGCCAAAATGCCACAGAAGCTTTCCTTCCCAGAGCTGCCGACCTTTATTCCAATTGGCTAATTGAAAAAGGAGGTCGTTTCTGGCAAAGCCGATACTATCCAGGCGAAATGATATTAGCAAGTGTGGCTAACAATCAAGCTGAATTGATGGCTCGCGCACGAGTGATGGCTCAATATCCCAATACGTTAAAAGGGCAACTGCTAGCACTCAAACAATTTGCCTCTGAATATGTACAAGCCGTTAAAGAAGGGCGTTCATTAACCCATATTGGCAAGAATGCAGTCACTGATATCAATGGACACAAATCCCCTCAAGACCTTATTGCTAGCTAGACGGAGAAAAACCGATGAAATCACCGAAATTTCTTGTTAAACTTGCCCTCGGCATTCCTGCAATTTGGCTGAGCTTAATACTAAATTCTGTTGAAGCAAAAGCTCAAACCTCTGACAGCAATCCGACTGCAACACAGCTTCCCACCTCAAACAATCCATCGGGCAGCACTTTCAACCGCTCCAGCTTCACAGTTCCCAATCAACAAATAGAAAGCCAAATCCAACAATCAGCTAATAACTTCTTGAGCAACCAGAAAGAAATAGGAGGTATAGAAAACACAATTAGCGACATAACAGGCGAAATTTCCGATACCATCTCCACCATCTCCGACAGCATCTCAGGCATCTGGGACAATTTGTTAAATAAAGTCGAAAAATTTAGCAGTGAAATAGAGTCAACCCTCTCTTCATTCCTGGGAGAATTGAAAGTTCCAGACCTAAAAGAAGCAGTTAAAAGCATAATGGACGGCAACACCTCCGAAAGCGAAGGGACAAAACTATCCGCTGCTTTAGAGAAGAGACCGCAAGATTCTTACAGCCTCAAAGAGAATACCGCAGAACTCGCAGAAAGAGAAAGTGCTGTCAGTGAAGCCAATAAAGCCACTCTCAGTAAAGAAGCTCAACAAAAGCAAGCTCAGATGAAAGAAATTGTCCAGCAGAACGTAGAGCAAACTGATCGCGAGAGCCAAAATTCAATGGAATTGGGTGCTGATTCAGAAGGTCAAGATGTCACACAGAACATTATGAGAAACATATCTCAACAAAGTGCGATCGCAGCTAAGCAAGCAGCCTTATCAGCAGAAAATCAAAGTGCCTTAGTCATGCAGGGCCAGCAAGCTCAAATTGACCGCAGTCTTGCCAACATTCTCAACGCTCAACAAGCTGAAGAACTCAACGAAATTAACACAGCCCAGAGACGGCAGGATGCTGCGGCTGCTACAGCTTCTTCTACTCAAGCCGGACTTTTTCAAATGCCGGGAGGCATCACCCTGGGTGAATAAGGGGAAGGGGAAGGGGAAGGGGAAGGAAGAATAAATTTTCTACTTTTGAGTTGAACCTTCTTCTGTCACTTATCAAATGGTAAATAATCAGCCCCCAAATGTAGAAAATGAGGATTTTCCCCAAGTTTTTCAACCCTTCCCCTCCCCCTTGCTCAACTCCGAAACTACCACTAATTAGTAGCGAGCAA
>NZ_CAWPRX010000192.1:0-43872 GCF_963890365.1 Tychonema sp. LEGE 07196
TTTCAAACTATTCTTTTTTCTAGGTTCAGTTTTTTGCCTTAAGTCCGCGGTGTCAACCGCCTTCTCTTTGGCGCTTTATTAATATATCAACTCTCCCCTGAGTTGTCAAGCTTTTTTGCAAAGTTTTTTGCCTGTCTTGAAAACTATATACAGCAAAGTTTTCCACTGCTGAGTTTTGTTTCCATCCCCTAGCTCACTCCTCTTTGCCCCCAACACGTCCTTCTTCCACTGCCAACAGGCTTTTTGGCTGGTCTGTCATCAAGGGCATATAAAATTCTTCGCAAGGTAAAAGACGATCGCACTTAATTTCCCGATCGCGCAGGGGCTAGGGTGTGACGACCGATCGCACGGTTCACCATCACGCAAGCAGGTGGTTGGTGAACCTCACTCATATATATAAGTAGTGCGCGCACTCGCTGGACTTGACGAAAGGGGGATTGGACGTAGGATTAACCCGATCGCCCGCGTGCCGTGTCCCGTTAGACCAAAATCACCCGCAACTAAACTCTCCTTAATTCAAACAACCCCGAAACACCTGATAGTTAAGTTAGTTATCAGCCTTTGAGGTTCGATATCGAGCTAGCCTCCTCAACGCCTACATCTAAAAAGTGTAAGTGACCCTCCGAATCAGTATTCGTAGCAATCACCAAACCCGTCTTCCCCCAAGGAGCGATCGCCCTAGGTGTAGCGGGGCTGCTAAAATTTCCTACTTGAGTGCCTTGACTGTTTAAAACGAGAATCTGCCCCGCAACATCCGCCAAAACCCATCCCCAATTAGCCACACAAGCAGAGACGGGCAAACTTTCCAAGGGAATACGAGCCACCTTGAGCGGCCACAATTTCATCAACAACACAGCCGCTTTCCCAGATTGAGGAATTCCCAGCAAAGTATAAGGCTCAGGTGTCAGCAGCATCTCTCCGACGCTGGCAGACAACCGCACAGAGCCCACCGAATTGCCGCGACGAGTGTAAACCCTAAAAATAGTTTGGGGATTTTTCGGTTCGTTGTCCGGCCAAATGGCTAAGACGTGTCGCCCATCCAAAAACATTAATTCAGGTAAATAGTGTTCCGCGAACGGTACAGTAGCGATCGACCTGGGAGCTTGTTCTAGATTGCCCTCGGCACTGTTTGCACCTAAAGCATAAAAGCGCAGTTCTCCCGGAACAGCCACTGTCAACCAGCGGCCGTGAGAATCAACAGCAGCTTTAAAAGCATCCGCACCTTGCCTTAAACCCGTATCCAGCAAGCACTGAGGTTCCCAAGATCGATCGCCCATCCAGTAAATTTTTTGTGGAGTCAGAACGCAGCAGCCGTGGGAAGTAGGTAAAATGCCACGCACGGTTTCCGGCATAGATATAGAAGTCGGCATTTCTTCGGTAACTAGCGGATTTTCCGGCTGATACCAAACCTTCACATCTTTATCTACTGCAGCGTAGAGATACTTCTCAGTCGCAATCAAAGCCGTCAGCGGTGCAGAAAGTATCAGCGGCTTTGGCTGCGAAACCGCATAACGCACAGTCTGAAGTAAATTAATAGCCTGCCCTGATGGTTCTTTCTCTTCGACTTGGGTCAAAGAATCAGTGTCGGACTTCAGACTTTTAGTGTCCCGGGTTGCGGGATTTTCCCAAGGAACTATGCAGTCGCCCAATTGCCTGACAGCGGGATCGTACAGGATCAGCCGCAGAGCTTGAGCCATTTGGGAAGCACTGGCAAAACGCCGGGCCGGAAGCTTTTCCAAAGATTTTTTGACTATTGCTTGTAAAGGTTCAGGAATAGCGTCGGGAAGTTGCAAGCGTTGATTCAGGTGCGCCCACCTCAAGTCTCCGGGAGTTCCACCGAAAGGGCGGTAGCCCATTAGCAACTCAAACAACAGAATTCCCACTGCATATATATCTGACATGGGGGAATAAAGACCGTAAAACCGCTCTGGGGCCATGTAAGCAGGGGAACCTACGGTAGCGTCTGGAGAAAGTTCTTGGTGGAGGCGAGTTGTACCGATTTCTGGCAGCCGGCGGGCGATACCAAAGTCAGACAGGCGTGGCGACCAACCTCTGGAGCCTAGAGTTAGGAGAATATTTTCTGGTTTTACGTCGCAGTGAACTACACCTCGGCGGTGGGCGTAGTCTAAGCCTGTTAAAACTTCCATGACTAGCTGCAAACCTTCGAGCAGCCGCAAGGGACGGTCTTGTTTGAGCAGGTTGCGGAGGGTTCCGCCCTCGCAGTAGTCCATGACCAAGTACCTGCCTGTAGCTGTGTGTTCTAGAGCTCGGCAGGTGACAATGTTGGGGTGCTGCAAGGTGATCAGAAACCACAGCTCTCGCAAGAATTCGCTAGTTGGGGCTTTTTGATGGCTGAGTTCTTTGAGAGCAACCAGTTGGCTGGTGAGGCGGGAGTCTTTGGCGGG
Organism: Tychonema sp. LEGE 07196; assembly: GCF_963890365.1. NCBI lineage: Bacteria > Bacillati > Cyanobacteriota > Cyanophyceae > Oscillatoriales > Microcoleaceae > Tychonema > Tychonema sp. LEGE 07196. Next base: position 2,406 of record NZ_CAWPRX010000192.1, read on the forward strand.
AGTTTCTCGAACGCTGGCACAAAATACCCGACCGAATTGCCCTTGTCCGACTAGCCCTAAAATACGGTATTTAGAATGTTGCATCTGTCTAATTATAGGAAATGCTTGAGCTAGTATTAAAATATGTAAAAAATTCTGACCAGAATTCAAACTTTGAATCGATCGCCAGTTACTGCTATGTTATCTCAGGTTCATTCTCGGCTCAGTAAAGGCGATCGCGCAATCGCACCTACTAAAATCCTTGAGCTTCGGAATCCGTATCAATATTGCCTGATTCGGATGCCCGATCTGGAACTGCCTGTGGCTGCTATTTTAGTCGATCGCGAGTATTACAGTTTGTTTAAGGCTTTCGAGAAACCGTCTCCGGTTTTAGCCATCGCAGCTTACGTTGGGAAATAGGGCGACTCAACAGCGATTACCAAAACAGCACTCGCGGTTATGCAATCAGGGTTCGAGAACCGGAAGCCAATGCTGTCAAACCATCTTAACGTTTTTACGAGTCACCCCAAATTGTTTGAACTTTAAATATTTCACGCTTGCATACTTAATTGGACAGAATGAAAAATCAATATGGTTAAAATTATTAGACTAGATCCAATTGCCGAAGAAATGGCAGTGGAAACCCGATCGAATATCCTGTCTGCCTTACTTTCCAAAGACTTAGACGTTCTCAAGGAATGCGGAGGGCGGGGAATGTGCGCTACCTGCCACGTTTACATTAAAGACGGCATGGAAGGCTTGTCTGACATCAACCGCCGCGAGAGGAGGACGTTGGAAGTCATTACTACAGCTCAAGCCAATTCGCGACTTGCTTGTCAGGCGCAAATTATCGGCGAGGGTGTGGTTGTACAGATACCTGCGGGGATGTACATCAATGCTATCGAAAATGTGGAAGCTCTGATCGGCCGCCGGGCCCAGCAAGATTTGCTACACCCAATTACGGGTAAAGTAGTTGTGGAATCGGGAAAGTTGATTACTCGTTCGATCGTTGCACAGCTTAATGAAACCCGCTTCCAAGTAGGACAATATTTAGTTCGGACTAAAGAAGCGTAAATTACCAATGTTATACCATTTTTCTAAAGATATGCTCATGAAGTCTTAGCCCCCCGATGCTTTGGGGGGAGTTGGGGGGGTAATATCTAGCGCTACTTTATGAAATTGGTATTAATCTAATTGCGGATGGGGGAAGCTGCCCCAATTAGCGTCAAAACTTGATATGTTGTATTTAAACAGATTGTTGCCCAAAATAAAAAAATTATATGCTGAGCCAACTTGCGCGTTTAAGTACGGAAGCAGACGGACGCTACGCCACTGCTGACGAGCTCCAATTTTTGAAAGACTACTTTCAGTCTTTGAATCACCGGATGAGTGCTTATAAAAAAATTCAAGCCTCTGAAACAGAAATTATGCGGCAAGTGGAAGCACAAATGCGGTCTCTCGACCCTAATTTATTTCGTCGGGGGACTCAAGATGTGACTGAAAAGTGCCGTGGAGATATTCTGCGGGTGTTGAGGCATTCGACAGCAGCACTGTTGATTAATGATACTGAACGGTTGCGCGATCGACTATTGCTTTGGTTGCAAACTATTTTAGGCGCTGTTCAAGTTAGAAATATTGCGACCGTGACCTACGATGTGATGAAAAAGGTACTCAAACAATATCTCACGACTGAAGAAACCAACCTATTTTTTCCTATTCTGGACATGAACCGCACCTTACTGGGCAAATAATCAAGGGAGTTAACACCTTAACCGCGATAAATTTTGCCGTTAGGAAGAATGACTCCAATCAATTTTGCTCCAGTCAAATTCGCCTCAGTGAGAATGGCTCCCCGGAGGTTAGCTCCTGTCAAGTCAGCTTTCCGTAAGTTGGCTTTACTCAGGTTAGCTTTACTCAAATCAATTTCGTGTAGGCAAGAATTAGAAAGATTGGCACTAATCAGGTAGGCTCCGCTCAAGTTGGCTTTGCTGAGGTTGGCCCCGCTCAAGTTGGCTTCCATCAGATAAGCACCGCTGAAGTTAGCTTCGTTCAACAATGCCTCTGCCATATTGATTCCAGTTAAAAGTTTGCCACTCAAATCTACACCAGTCAAGTCTGCGTTGCTGAGGTTGATACCGCTTAAGTGACAGCCATTCAAAGCAATCTTTCTCAGGTAGGTTTTGCTGAGGTCTGCTTTGCACAAGTTGGCTCTTTCCAAGCAAGCTTCGGTGAGGTCTGATTCGCTCAAACACGCGCCGTTTAAATAGGCTTGAGTGAGGTTGGCTCGTCTGAGGTTAGCTTTCAAAAGGTTGGCACCGGTGAGGTTGGCACCGGTGAGGTTGGCTCCGGCTAGATTGGCTTTGGACAATTCAGCTCCGGTGAGCTGCGCTTGGCTCAAGTCTGCTTCTTTGAGACTGGCTAGACTCAAGTCTGCATCTTTCAAGTTTGCCCCGTTGAGATTAGCTTTAATCAGATAGGCTTTACTGAGATTGGCCTGGCACAGAACGACTTTGGAGAGTTTTGCCGCGCTCATATCTGCACCTATGAGACTAGCCTTGAGGAGAATTGCTCCAGTCAGGTTTGCCCAATTCAGGTGAGCACCACTGAGGTTGGCTCCGGTGAGGTTGGCTCCGGTGAGGTTGGCTCCGCTCAGACTTGCAGCCATGAGGTTTGCTCCGGTGAGGTTGGCTCCGCTGAGGTCGGCTTTGCTGAGGTTGGCTCGGCTCAGATGGGCTTTGGTGAGGTCGGCCCCACTGAGATTGGCACCAATTAAGTAGGGTCGCTGCTGGTGTTCGTTGAGGTTGTCCAAACGTAGAGTTGGAGCATCGCTGGAACGGAATAAATCGATCGGACTCAACACAATGCCGCGCAGGTTTGCCTGTCTAAAATCTCTTTCGCCGGCTGCATATCGATTTAGAAGTTCATTGGCGTCCATTAAGTTAGATCAAAAAAATTGAGGTTGTGATTGCTTTTAAGTTTTATGAGTTTGTTGGGTAAGTTATGAATTGTCTAGCTGCGAGTTTCCATTTTTTTGTGATGGCTAAAACCATTTTTAAAACTCTGTAGCTTTTTTATAATTTAACTTACTTTTTAGATATTTTTGTAGATGCAATGGTGGAAGAATAATCTCGTTTGCAGTAGATTGACAACAATAAGATTGATTCGTAGTGCGGACTAAAGTCCGCTCTCAGGCTGCGGACTAAACCGCACTACGAAATATTTTTGTTATGGTAATTTACCAGACATGATAAAGTCCATCTGAATATTGGATCATCTCCGGCTGTGTAAAAATATTGTTTTAGTTGAGTGCTGTCCGCCAAGAGCGAGTGTTGTATAACCTATGCTGTGCGGGGGGCAGGACTACAAATGCAAAACTTAGATGCTCCCTCTGATAGCAGTCTCCTAAAAAATAAAATTTTAGGCCCGCGTTCCCCACTCTAGCAGCGATCATACCACGTCGGCTCAATTTGCCGCAATCTATAAAAGTTGGTAATGAGGAATGCAAGTCCTCATCATTAGAGGACTTGCATTGCTTTCGATCGAGCCCATCTGATTGCGATCGCCCTTTTCGGAGATGATATTAGTTTTTATTGACCGAAAATTTAAAATATTATCACAGCTATTAGAAACAAACTAATAGCTGTGATAATAAGTCAGTTTTTGGGGTTGCAAAGTTTACTAATAATAGCTTCGTGCGTTTCTCCTTCTTCGAGCATTAAATCTGCTGGTTGCAGGCGATCGCGTATCCCTAAAATAAAGCGGTTGCAGTCAGAACCCAAGGATTCGCAAGAGGTTTGCAGGCAGTGGAGTTCTCTACCTGTAAGCTGAGTAAAGAAGGAACTTAAGATTCCTGCTTCTAAAAAACAGGCTGGCCACTTGGATTTGGGGGCTGTTTTGGCAAACAGAGAGTTAGTAATTTTTACTATTAAAAATCCCTGTTCGGAATAGCTGGGGTCAAGCTGAAATGTTCCCCATCCGTGAGTTTTCCAGCACTGTTGCAGGGACTGAAGAAATTCTACCATTTCCATTTCGGAAACTGGCTGACCGTAGTATTCGCTGACTTCTTCGCAAAAACGCACGTAGAAGTTTTTTCCCCACCAGCGACCGCAGTTAAAAAGGACGAGTCGGGAGGCTTGACCGGTTTCTTGTTCTAAGCCGATATAAATGGCTTGAATTAGTGTTTCTGGGAGGGCTATGAGCCGATCGCCCCGGCGGTTCTCCAGCAGCCCGAGTTCAAGATCGCCTCGGACGTAGGCATCGCTAGCAAAGTAGTTTCCAGGGAGTCGGGGCTGTTTGAGCAGGTCGGCAATATTAATCATGGGAAATTAGGAATTAGGAATTGGGAATTGGGAATTGGGAATTTGCCTATTCTTCGTTATCTCGATCGATAATCATTGACTGTGCTTGGTCAAAGAATGGTTGCAATATAGCTCTGGCTTGCTCGGAAAGTAGTTCTTTTAAGCGAGTTTGCAGCATATTGCAAATACTTATTTCGATCTTTTGAGTGTGGTGGGCTTCGACGATGCCGGAAACCCAGTCGAGGAGTCGCTGTTCGAGAAAATCTCGATCGTTGAGCAGCATGGCCATAGAACTGTACCGCAAGACTAAGAGCCAGTGTTTGAGCGATCGTTCTAGGGTTTCTGATTTTTCATCTGGGAATGCTTCTTGTAGCTGGTTGGCGATTGGTTGGAAGATGCTTGCTTCCTTCTCTCGCAAAAATTCATAAATTTTTAAGCGCTGGGAGAGGGTTGCAATTTGACGCTTAAAAGCTATGAGTTCTTCGCCTTTTAAAAAACGGTTTTCTGCCTGATCCAGCAGCGCCTCAATTTCAGGGTGCATAATTTTAATTTAGTGGTAATCGGTTATTGTTGACATACTCCAAGCGCGTAAACGGACTCTTGATTGCAAGAATTACTTCTGAGACTTTCTGTTTCCAGGCAACTAACTACCCGACAGAAGTATTTTTGTTAAGTTTTACGTTCGCTCTACAGACTGAAGCGGCAAGACCTGCCGCCCAAATATTTATAGCTGAATTAATATCGCGGTCATGGTTGGCCCCGCATTTAGGAAAATCCCACTTTCTGGTATTTACTGGTAACTTATCTACAATATTACCGTAATTCCGGCACCGCCTATAGCTAGAAAACCATCGGTCAATTTTGACAAATGTCCTAATGTCCTACGGTATCACTCACACTTATATTCAAGTTGCGTGATTAATTCTTCCAACTGGCATCACTAATAGAATCGGTACTTGAATGCTTTCTGTGTCATGTCTCACACCATAGAATTTATTCTCTAAAAGGAAGGAGGAATGAAGAAGGAAGAAGACAAATGGAAGTTGGAAGAAGGAAGGGGGAAGATAGAATTTTTTTGTTTTCTCTTCCCCAAACAGATTAAAAGAGGTCGAATAGGTCGTCAATGGTGACTTCGGCTGGTTCGGAAATAGAAATTACTGGCAAGGGTGGCGGTAGGGGCAAGGATCCAACTTGAGGAATTCCTTCCCAAGAAATAGCTTGAAAAAATTCGGCTACCGATCGGGTTAAAGTCAGGACTTGACGGGGAGTGGAGCCATTTTGGGTTTCTAAAGGTTTTCCCAGCCAATTGTAGTTATTAAAGAAGTCTTGGACAGACTTGTCCAACCATAAAGTTTGACTTTTCATCTTTCTTCCTGCCTGGAGAGGTCCACCGTCGCACTTTCGATCGCGAATTGGTGGGAGGAAAGGCAGGGCAGGTTATGTGCCTTTCCAGGTTGTTTAGCGCAACATTTCACCGTTTTGCAGTCGATTTTCAATATCGCGGGCGTTAGCACCTTCGTTAAGCCAGAATGCTGCTGCATCAATTTTATCTGGGTTGCCGAGGAGGAATTTACAATAGGTTTCTCCCATTGAGTAACATTGGAGTTCTATGCAGCTTAGAGGCTTTTTGACTAGAGCTCCGAAGAAACCTGCAAACAAACCGGCGTATAGGTGACAGACTGGTTTGCCCACGTCGCCCAACGTGCGAGCAACTGCTGAGTCAAAGAGGTTGATGAAGATGCACCCGTTTTTGCGATCGCTCATGTCCACTTCCCAACGACCCCAACCTTGAGCTGTGAACGGCCACCACCAAGTTTCTAGCAGAAACATGAGATTTGACTGGCGAATGTTCTGGTCGAATTCGGCACTAAACCATTTTTGAAAAAATTCGGAATCTTGGAGTCCCCACTGACAACCAATAGTATACATGATTACAGAAGAAGCAGGGCCTACTTCTTCTTCGAGTCCTTCTACCAAGCCGATGATGAAGTCTTCGCTGGTAAAAATGTTGCGCGACTTACCCCAGTCGTTGATTGTTCCAAACTGGCGATCGAAGACAAAGAAATCCTGAAACCTATAATGGTTATGGCTTTTAGGAAATTTTTTCTTGAGTGGGGACTCGCTGGGGGTGGCAATTTCTTTTTGAACTGTAGAGACCATTTAGCGGGTTACTCCTGTTTTGTGTAGTTTGCAAAAAATTAGAATCAAATAGAACAAATAGAGCGGCCTGTGTATCCAATTTAACGTCATTTTTCTGAATAGAGCTATAGAGGATAGTTTTTGAGTGGAATATATTAAGCTGTGAAACTTTGAGGATGTTGAATTGGGGTGCTTTTTGGGACTTCGGCTTGGGGAAAACTGCTGTCGGAGGCTAGAAAGCAAAAGCGGATATAACGTTAAACGACTATGTGTTATCGTTTTGTGCAAGCTGTTCACTATATGTATAGGGTATATGGCGATGAAACATCACGCTTGTATTGCAATAGGCATCAATCAATATCAGTTACTCCAGCCTTTGAGTTATGCCCAAGAGGATGCAGAGGCACTGTACGGTTTTTTGACTGAGGAGGCTGGTTTTGCGCCGGAGGGATGTCTGCTGATGACGGATAGCTCGCCGTCGCTGTGGGGTCAATCAACCTATCCGAATCGCGAAAATATTCTGAGGTTGACGCAAAACCTGTGCGCGGAACACTTGCAACAGGGAGATATACTCTGGTGTTTTTTTAGCGGCTACGGTGTCAGCTATGAAGGGAAGGATTATTTGATGCCGGCGGATGGAAATCCGGCGGACATTGAGGGTACGGGGATTTCGGTAGAGTTCCTGTTGAATACTCTGAAAAAGGCTCCTACGGAAACGGTGTTGGTGCTGGTTGATATGAACCGCAGCCAGATTGTGAAGGCGGGGGAAACGATCGGCGCTCAAACGGCCGAGGTGGCGCGGGAGTTAGAAATCCCGACGGTGCTTTCTTGCCGCCCGAATCAAGTTTCGCGGGAAACTTCGGCTTTGCGTCAGGGATTTTTTACGACGGCGCTTTTGGAGGGTCTGCGATCGGGACAGTGCATGACGCTTAAGGGTTTAGACCGTTTCTTGAGCGATCGGCTCCCGGAGCTGTGCGACCACCATTTGCGCCCGAAACAAGAACCTTTGATGGTGGTGAATCCTCCAGGAAAGGCTCATTTGGTGATTTTGCCGGATGCGAATGGGGTGCCAACTGCGGCGCTGGCGGGACGGAATGGGAATATGGCCGTTGGTGTGGCTGAGGGGTTCGATCGCCCACAAGTCGGAGTGGCTACGGCTAGCATCGATCGGCCGGAGGCTACTAACAATGCGATTGATGCGCCGGTTGAGAAGCCGCCTGTGTCGCCGCCAAATGTTGTCCCTGCTGCTGGTGGGGGGAACGATCGACCGAACTCGGTACCTCCGCAGGATGCGGATAACAGCGGCTCGGACAAGTCGTTTTTGCAGCAGCTAGTTTTGTGGAGTGGAGCTACGGCTTTGGTGCTGCTGTTGGGTGTTTTTCTGACGAACCGATCGATTTTTGTCGGCCAGCAGGAATCAGAGCCTCCATCGCCTGTTGAGAATGCCCAAAATCCTCCGCCTAAAAAATCTACTGCTGCTATTTTGCCGCAGAAGCAACCGCAGGCGGTGGAAGCCGCGAGTGGAACTAAGCAAACTGAGTCAAGCCAGCAGGTGTGGGCTGAGGCGAAAACTTTCCTTAAGGATGGTTCGGCTTCTAGTTTTAATCGAGCGGTAGTTAAGGCTCGAACGATTGCGGCTAGCGATCCGCTCTACCCACAGGCTCAGGAGGATATTGAGCGCTGGAGTTTGACGATTTTGGATATTGCTAACGGGCGGGCGACTCGGGGCGACTTTACCGGGGCGATCGCAGCGGCTAAATTGATGCCTGATGTCAATAAGGCGGTTTACAATCAGTCAAAAGAGGCGATCGCTCAGTGGGAAGAGCTATCAAAAGAGCAGCAGGTAAATACTGCTTTGCTATCGGCGGCTAAGGGTCAAATTAAGCGGGGAGTTGCCTCTTCTTACGTTAAAGGCATCCAGCAAGCTAGTAAAATTAAGGCTGGTCAACCGAAGTATGAACAAGCTCAGCAGTTGATTGGAGAGTGGAGCGAAGCTATTCTGAAAATTGCTCAGTTGCGCGGCTCTCAAGGAAAGCTGAAAGATGCGGTTGAAACTGCTTCGCTGATACCGTCGGGTACTAAGAGTTATCAGCCGGCTCAAAAGGCGATCGCCAATTGGAAAGCTAAGCTGAAATGATAGAAAAAAGGTTGATTTAGTTGATAATTTCCCGGTTTCCGCCGGGAAATTATTTTAGCGACTAAGTTGAGGTAGGTCGATCGCCCGATCGCTCTTAACACTGCAAGAGAATACCTACAGAGCGATTAATACCCATAATTCTATCCACAATTTCCCCTCCGTCAATTTTGCCAGAGGGGATTTTATATGCTGTCGGAGCGATGTTTTTTTGTTGAGCCAACAATCTCCGACGAACTGGTTAATTAATATCTTTAACTCACGTCCTGGAACTCGATCGACAGGGAACATTAATCGCGCAACCTGTTGACCGTGCAGTTTTCGCTTGCTTGATTATACCATATCTTCGAGCTATTGCGCGATCGCGCTTCAAGAAAACATTTAAGCGCGATCGAAATGAGTTCCTCCCGATTGACGCGCCCGTCCACAGTAGAAAACCTGTTTTTTTCAACCCGAAGGATAGCGGTAACGATGTGTTTAAAAGAAATCAGGACTTAGGCAAATAAACCGGGTTTGTCTCATAATATCAAATCCTCTCTTCATCGGAATAGTAAATTCACTGTTGACTGTTGACTGTTGACTGTTAACAGTTAACATCATGTATGAGTGCAAACGTAATTAATATAAATATTGGTTTTTTCAGTATAAAAAAAGTCTCAACCAGGTTTTTATCCTCGCCTGCGGGAAGTCGTGAAAATATTTTTTTTGTCTAAATGAGTTGATTTAGCTTGTGAATTAAACCATTAAATATTAGTTATTTTTAGTTGGTTTAAACTGTAAATACACTTAAATCTTGATTTAATTGTGTCGTATTTTTTCTACAATTACAGTCATTAATACTGGCTCGTAGTGAAGACTTTAGTTAACACACATGGAAGGAATAAAATCCTGACCAAAAACCTTTTATTGCAAATCTAGCGGATATATTGAATCGCTATATATTTGACATTTTAAACTGATATTATATCAAATAAATTAGCATCACCACAGTAAATTCACTGTTGACTGTTGACTGTTAACATAATGTGTGAGTGCAATCGGAATTGATATCACATACTCAAGGCGAAAAATAATTCTGTACCCTCAACCTAGAGCGTGCGGGTATTGGCCTGTTGATTTGTTTTACTTATATTTTTGAGTAGGAGCAGCTATCGCTAGATGGAAGCCTATTTGAACTGGTGCTATTTTAAAATTATTAGGATCGAGGGGTTTGTGATTAATTATACAAATGAAGGGCGATCGGTAGTTGTAGTCGGCGATCCCCGCCATTAATCGGGAAAACAGATTCATCCCCATTAGCGCAGAATGTCTAGATTCGCCAACAGCGATTTTTCGATGACAAAAATTACTAAGCTTCCTTAATTAACAATAATCAGACCTTTGCAACAAAAGCGAAAAAATATATCATTGAGCAATCAGAATCAAAACTTGCTCGCTTGTGGTAGCCCAAGTAACAATACGTATGCCTTAAGTTATAGTTGAGAGCTAAATATAGGACGGCTCTAAATCAATAAGGTAAGGTAGCAGTGTCTGGGTGTTCATGGGGGCGATCGAAAAGGAAGGTTCGGCGATCGATCCCTTCCCAAGGGGGGAGGATAAAACCTAGAAAAGGATGGATCGCGAGGTAATGCCGAACTTTTTGAGTTCAAGAGAGTAGCGCTAGCACTAAACTCTGCATTATTGTGGGAGGTGAGCCAAATTTGTAACAGTTCTTAATTATAAATAATTCTGTCAAAACTGCTAGCATAGTGACACTTTTGCTGGCAAAAACAGATAAAGTAAATAAAGTTGGTTAGCTCTAGACACCCGATCCCCATCCTGGGGATATTGAATCAATTCGATTGGTATCAATTGGTTTTAGAGTTACAACTGGAATCTAAGCATCGCTATTTAACTGAGTTCTTTAGTTAATTTTACTTTTTGCTATGAACGTGGATTTTATCAAAGCCCAAGTCAGGTTGCTACAGGGTGCAAGTTCATCGGAGCGAGAAACCCTTATGAAAAACATCGGTGTCTGTGCTGGCGTGATCAGACCGGGCGAGTACGTGACTCCGCAGCGGAAGCACGCCATCACTCTCTGGCTGCAAACAAATGCGGTACGACTCCGGCTTCCCCAACTTCCAATGGATTTATCGGGCCAAAAGCCTTCACACGGAAGTCATTAAGGGGTAGCGACAGAGTACATAAATCAGTCAATCTTACTTAAAAGTGGTTTTTGTTGAGCTGTATAGCGTCAAGGAGATAGGATCGAGATTGAAACAATGTTTGTAGGGAGAGTTGGGCCCGGAAAAACGCCTGCTGACAAAGTGGCCTACCGCTTTGGTAAAAGCAGGAGATGAACGTCAAAACTGCTAAAAAAGTAGATTTGAGTCAGTTTCGCAGAACGGATGATGGCGCACAACTACAACCAAGGTTATTTGCTTTTAGATTTGAGATTCACGATCGAGTTCGAGCTGCATAAATTTGCTATTTGTCGATCGACCCAAAAAAAGAACCCTATTCCATAGGTATATCTAATTACAGGGGCAGTCACTGAACTGCCCTTAATTTTGAGCTTGGAGGCGAAACTGCTGCAAGTTACAATAAACACATATATAGCCTTTCTCAGCAAGATGAGGTACTATGCGGCATAGGGCATAGGCCATAGGGCATAGGGCATCTTGTCCGATCGCGAAGTCGAAGGGTGGGCAATAGGGCATATCTCACCACGCTTGAGAACCGCTATATATTACAGAGAGAGTTTAGCTTGACTGTCCTGTAAGCTCCCGTTCAGCGAAAGATGAGGGAAGAGGTTTTTCGCTCGTGGGGAATGTAGGATTAATATAATAGAGTAGAAGAAGTTATTGCAATTAACTTGCTTTGTCAGATATTTGTTAACGAAAATACTGTGCCGAAGAAACAAAAATTTCCTTATTTAGTTGGTTCCCGATGGACTTCTCACCAAAAAACTTGGGGGTGGCGGCACTTCCAGGTAGTCAACAGAAAAAACGAAGGTAAATGGGTATTTGCGGAAATGGTGGCGGCTTGCGATCCTAATGTCCGTTTTTGGTTGAATGCCAGACAGCTCAAAGATCGATCGCTCTGGGAAGCTGGATGGCAGTCTACGCAAGAATTAAAGGACTTAGAAACAGCAGACTAAAAGACAGCGCTTTGGGGGATAGTCGGATTTTTTAAATGATACAGAATAATCAGTATATTTAGAAGCCTGTCTCGCCACTGCTATATTTTTTGAATGTTAATAACTATTGTCAAGATAAAGTATTCAAGAGGAAATGCAGCCTGTTCGGGTTCGGTCGATAAGGGTTATTTGTAAGCTGTCATCTGCAAAAAAAATTAACTATATATATTGGTTTGAAAAAATGATTTTTCCCGGATAAATGCAGGGTGCGCGCGAGGGCGATCGGCAATAAGGTAAAGTCTTGTAACAAGATGCAGCGCTTGCCATCCATGACTTTGAGAGTCAAGCATTTTACTCTGTCTTTGACAAAATGCACTACTTATCACTTGTCTGTGTAGTGAATTCTGTGCTGATTGCTGATACACTAATTGCGATCGCCCTCAAGACAATTTGATGCTATGTGGGACAAAATTGCCGCGCACATCTCTGAAGCAACCGGAGAAACATTTTCCATCGACAACCGCCATTCAGTCAGCGGCGGCTGCATCAACCAAGGCTATGCTATCAGCAGCAGTAAGCGCACTTATTTCGCGAAAATAAATCAAGCTTCCCAAGTGGCGATGTTTGAAGCTGAGACTCTGGGTTTGCAGCAAATGGCAGAAACTCAGACGATTCGCGTTCCTCAACCGATTTGCTGGGGAACAGAAGGCAATTCTGCTTATATTGTGTTGGAATGGCTGGATTTGCGAGGTGGCGGAGGCGAGATAGCTTGGTCAGAAATGGGGCGCAAACTGGCTCAAATGCACAAATACATCCCCCCGAATCCACCTGGGCCAAAGGGGGGAGAAGAGGGTGATTTTGCCGTTGTGGGCGGACGTTTTGGTTGGGATGTCGATAATACGATCGGCTCAACTCCTCAAATTAATCAATGGACTGCTGACTGGGCAGAATTTTGGGCCGAACATCGGATTGGTTATCAGTTAAAGTTGGCCAATCGTCGGGGCGGAAATTTCAGTCGGGGGGAAAGGTTGCTAGCAGCTATTCCGAAGTTGTTGGAGGGTTACAAGCCTCAACCTTCGCTGGTTCACGGGGATTTGTGGGGAGGAAATGCGTCGGTAACTGCGACGGGAGAACCGGTAATTTTTGACCCGGCTGCTTATTGGGGCGACAGAGAGGTTGATGTGGCGATGAGTGAACTCTTCGGCGGTTTTTCGGCAGCGTTTTATCGGGGTTATAATGAAGTTTGGTTGCTGGATTCTGGCTATGAAAAACGCAAAATGCTTTACAATTTATATCATGTTTTGAATCATTTTAATTTGTTTGGCGGGGGTTATGAGTCGCAGGCGAATCAAATGATTAATAAAATTTTGGTTTAAGGTTTCAGTATTAGCTGGATTAGAAGGAATCAACAATGAAGTTTTGGCACTGTTTCACAAAATTGGGATTTACAGTTTTGTTTTTGACCAGCATCGGGGCTAAAAATTGTTTAGCTGCTTTACCCTTACAGGTTGGTGTCTATCACGGCGGCGGTTCTCGATACATTCAGATTGCTGAAAAAGAAAATAGAATCTGCTTCAGAGGCTTTTCTTCTAATGGAGTTACGGTGGCTTCCGTTGCTGCGGATATTCACCGCGAAAACTTTTACACCATCAACGGATTTGACGATACATTTCTGTTGCAACAAGATACAGATACTATCTTATTCGGCAAGATCAATCAGTTGATGAAGTATGTGGCCGATTATGGTTTTCCTAGAAATTTAGGTGATGATTTGCGGCAGTGTCTGAGTTCCGAAAAGCCTTTTTTTAAGCGGAAATCAGGTGGCCGGGGCGATCGCTAAAAGATGTATCCGCCGCACCCTACAGCTAAATATTTGTAGGGATACGGCCCAGAAGTGTCCGTAGCAGTCAAGTAGTATCATGTCCGGTCGATTGACGGATCTCGCGGATCGCGCGCGCGTCATATCAAATCCTCTCTTCATCGGAATAGTAAATTCACTGTTAACAGTCAACAGTCAACAGTTAACAGTTAACAGTCAACAGTTAACAGTCAACAGTTAACATCATGTATAAGTGAACCGGAATTGATATCAGTCAGTGTCCGCACTACAAACCGTTTTTGTGACAGTCATCGAGCGGACATGAGATTACTTACTTTTGTTTGGCTGCGGCTTTTTTCTTGGCTTCTTTTTCTGCTTTTTTAGCCGTTTTCTCTGCTTCAAGTTTTGCTAACTTGGCTTGTTCTTTTTCTTCGGTTATTTTATCTAGGTAGTAATGGTAATCTCCCAGATAAGTCCGAAACTCTCCGTCTCTAACTTCTACTATTTTGTTGGCGACTTGGGAAATAAAATAGCGATCGTGCGAAACGATGATTACGGTGCCGTCGTAGTTCTGAATTGCCTCTTCCATCATCTCCTTGGCGGGAATGTCGAGGTGATTTGTCGGTTCGTCCAAAATTAGCAAGTTCACGGGTTCCAGCAGCATCTTTGCTAAAGCTAGGCGGGCTTTTTCTCCGCCGCTGAGAGCGCCGACGTGTTTGAATACTGTTTCGCCGGTAAATAAGAACCGCCCCAATAAGGTGCGAACTTCTTCATTTTTCCAGTCGGGTACTTCGTCGTGAATGGTTTGCATCACGCTTTTATTCAAGTCTAAGGCTTCAGCTTGATTTTGTTCAAAGTAACCGGGGATGACGTTGTGGCCTCCCATTTTGACTGTGCCTTCGGTTGGTTGTTCTAAACCCATAATCAGGCGCAATAGGGTTGATTTGCCTGCGCCGTTGGGGCCGAGAAATGCTATGCGATCGCCTCTTTCAATTAATAAATCTGCTCCCAAAAATAGGATTTTTTCGCCGTAGGTGTGCACCAAGTTTTCAATTATGGCGACTTCCCGGCCGCTGCGAGGGGCGGGGGGAAAGCGGAAATGCAGGGTTTTTAAGCCGCCGGTGGGGGCTTCGATGCGTTCGATTTTGTCTAGCTGTTTCTCGCGGCTTTTGGCTTGGGTGCTGCGCGTGGCGCTGGCGCGGAATTTTTCAACGAAAGCTTGCTGTTTTTCTAGTTCTTTTTGCTGGCTTTCGTAGGCGCTGAGTTGGGCTTCTCTGGCTTCTGCTTTTTGTTGCAGGTAGGATGAGTAGTTGCCGAGGTAGGTGCTGGAAACGCCGCGTTCGGTTTCGACGATTTGGGTGCAAAGCCGATCGAGAAATTCGCGGTCGTGGGATACGATTACCATCGGGGTTGTCAGCCCTTTGAGGTATACTTCCAGCCATTCGATCGTTTCTAAGTCGAGGTGGTTGGTAGGTTCGTCTAGCAGTAAGATGTCGGGTTTTTGCAGGAGAATTTTGCCCAAACTCATCCGCATTTGCCAGCCGCCGCTGAAGGCGCTGACTAATCGATCGCCATCTTCCATCTCAAATCCGATTTCGGGCAGAATTTTCTCGATTTGAGCTTCCAAACCGTAGCCGTTTAAGCCTTCAAATTGCCGTTGCAACCGATCCATTTTGTTGATCAGTTGGTCGAGATTTTCTGGGTTGGAGTTTTCCAAGTCTCGGTGGACTTGCATCAAGGATTCGTGGACTTCGTTGGCTTCGCTGAAGGCGCGCCAAAATTCTTCTTTGACTGTGCGGGTGGGATCGATTTCAAATTCTTGGGAGAGGTAGGCGATGTGGAGGCTGGCGGGGCGAATGACTTCGCCGGAGGTGGGTTCGATTTCGCCGGCGATGATTTTGAGTTGGGTGGATTTGCCGGCACCGTTAACGCCTACTAAGCCGATGCGATCGCCCGGTTTGACTTCCCAGGTGACATCTTTGAGTACGACGCCTGTGGGGTAAATTTTACTGATGTGTTCGAGTCGCAGCATTGTTATCGAGACTGGGGAAGGGCTGGTTTAGCGGCGGATGGAATACCGGCGCTGAGGTCGAGTTAATCTTAACAAATTTTAATTAAATTTAGTCATTACCAAATTTTTAGGTTTGAATGGGCGATCGAATTTTGGATTTTAGATTTTAGATTTTGGACGCAGGGTAGGCAGAAACCGGGTTTTTTAGCAAAATACTTCCTACAAAGCCAAAAATTCCTGAAAAACCCGGTTTCTTTGCTGTGTGAGTGCGATCGAATTTTAGATTCGATCGCGGCTGTCAGAAACCGGGTGTTTTACAAAAATCGGGTTTTTTTACTAAAATCCTGCATTTTCGCCTACAAATTGGGTAAAAAACCCGGTTTCTTTAGTCTTGTGCGTAACTCCTAACAGAATTAGATGATTAAAGGATTTGAGCTGAAATTAATTGAGATATTTTAGGTGAAATTTATATATTTTAACAATTATTTCGGCTGACAAATTGTAGAATAATCAAAAGGAATAGGTGAGTTTTATGGGGCGTCTTACCGATCGAGCTTTTGACATTTTGCGGGCGGAAGTTGACAAGTGCGCGGCGGGTGATGCGCTAGCGGGTTCAGTGTACCGGGGGATAGTAATCAAGCGGTTGGAGAAATTGCGATCGCAAAACGGAACTTTCGCATCAAAAGAAGAAATTCGCGATACCTTCAAAAACGAATTTCCCAACTTCAGCGAACAAGCTCTCAAAGCTGCTGTCAAAGCCAACCGCGCGCCCGGATTATTTGATAAAATCATCTTTGCTGGCGGTTTGGTGGGCGCTGGGGCGGGGATAATTTGGCTGATTAACTTGCCTTTTCCGATGATTCGCTGGCCCGTGGCGAAGACAATGCCGGTATTATTGCTGCCGAGTTTTATCAGTATGGATTATAATTACCGAGAGGCGATCGCCCTTGTGGAACAATCCGATCAACTGGTTAACAAAGCGACTGCTGTTGCTGATTTCGATTTGGGCGAAACTAAAGCCAAACAAGCTCAAAAACACCTCGATGCTTTGCCGGTGTGGTTTCTCGGCTATTACCCGCAGAGGTACTGCTCTTTTTTCGGCTGCACTTGGCGGTTTACATTCGATGAATTTCAAGCAGCCCGCAAAAATATCGGGCGGATGGATGCTCAAATTTTCCAGCAAAAAAATGCTTTTACTGAGTTAAATCGAGCCGAAGAAAGTCTCAATGCGGCAAAACAGCAGTACGAGGAAGGAAAAACGGCAACCGAGAGGCAAAAAGCGAGTGGAAATTGGCAAAGTGCGATCGATAGACTCAATCAAATTCCCGCCGACACCCTCGCCGGAAAAACGGCTAAGCAAAAACTTCAAGCAGCAGAAAGAGACTTTCAAGCAATGGGAGGAATCGCCACCGGTTCCGCGCGCGCCGACAACTTAATCGAAGCAGCAAAAGAATTTGCTCTTTCCGCCGCCGTCGCTTCCCAAAAACCGCCGCATCCAGCCGCCCAGTGGGAGCAAATAGCAGGATTGTGGGAAGAAGGAATTAACCGACTAAAAATGGTTCCTGTCGATAATCCGGGCTATCTCGACGCTCAA
Organism: Tychonema sp. LEGE 07196; assembly: GCF_963890365.1. Lineage (NCBI taxonomy): Bacteria > Bacillati > Cyanobacteriota > Cyanophyceae > Oscillatoriales > Microcoleaceae > Tychonema > Tychonema sp. LEGE 07196. The sequence goes on from NZ_CAWPRX010000192.1 coordinate 19,498, forward strand.
ACCAAACTGGCAGAATATCAGAAGAATTTAGGGATTTCTCAGATTAGATTGCAATCAGAAAAAGAGTCTGTAAAAGCTTTGCAAGAAGCTAAAACATTGTTTGCCAACTTGCAAAATAATGTGAATTCTCCCAGTCAAAATTCCGGTAACTCTCTGGACCAGTTGCAACAAATTATCAATCAATTAGAATCCGTAAAAGCCGGAACAACTGTTTATTCCGAATCTCAAAAATGGCTGCAATCTGCTCGGAAAAAACAGCAAGAATGGCAAAAATAATTAAAGGTTTGAAATCAATTCTGGGAGATTGTTATACCAAATTCATAAAATAGCGCTACATATCTACCCCCCCCAACCCCCCCTTATTAATAGGGGGGGGAGTCAAAGTTTCGATAGTAGCATAACTTGATGAAATTGGTATTAGCTGCTTTTCTGCCAACCACCAACTGCCTAATTACCAAGCAGGGTCAACATACAAATTAATTGTTACTTGCTTTTTCCCGGAAGGGATGCCGGAAATACAAGCACAAATCGTCTCGCCGCCGTCAATTTCTACTTCGCAAGCGTGACAAGAGCCCATCAGACAGCCCGTAGGAATGGAAACCCCCGCACGTTTTGCTACATCTAGCAAAAGCTCTCCCGCTTCTGCTTCTACTGTCACATTATCTGGTAAAAAGCAAACTTTTGTCATTTAATTTTAACCTCAACTCTAACAAACAACAGTTAACAGTTAACAGTCAACAGTCAACAGTCAACAGTTAACTAATTAACCTAAAATCTGGTTCATATCTAAATGTTTTTCCACCGTATCCGCTAAAGTCTCTAACAAAGCTTCTCGGTGTTCCCGGTAATTCGGAATACCTGTAGGTAATGCACGAAGTCCCCGCTGCTGGCGCAAGTAGTTTAACCAAGCTCGCCGCCAAGCTCCATTATCAAAGATGCCGTGCAGGTATGTGCCCCAAACTGATTGAGCAGTGTTGACAATTCCTAAAGTCGGATCGTCAAATAGCGGTTGAGTCAAATCTGACTGTAGCATTTGCGTTCTTCCTTGGTGAATTTCGTAACCTGAAACTGGTAAACCCGGTTGAGGATAGTTAGATGTTACGACACGCTGGCGGGCAATTTTGTCCGGGGCGATCGCAGTTTTTAACGGCAGCAATCCCAATCCTTCAAATTCTCCCTGTTGTCCCTCCAGCCCTTGTTTATCGCTGATACTTTGTCCCAGCATCTGAAAGCCGCCGCAAATTCCCATGACTGTACCGCCAGCTACTAAGTAATTTTGAATAGCTTTTGCCATACCTGTTTGGCGCAGTACCTGCAAATCGGAAATTGTGGTTTTAGAACCCGGTAAAATCACGGCATCTGGATGGCCTAACTGGTCTTTTGGGCTAACGTATTTGACGGTGAGGCTAGTTTCCGACTCCAGCGGGTCAAAGTCGGTAAAATTGGAAATTCGGGGCAAGCGGATGATGGAAATATTTAGGTCGGTTTGAGTGTTTGGAGAACGCCGATCGAGCAAATCGAGAGAATCCTCGGAGGGAAACACTTCGTCTATCCAAGGAATCACCCCAACTACCGGGATTCCCGTTCTTTCTTCCAGCCAAGTCAGCCCCGGATCTAAGATTGATTTTTGTCCTCGGAACTTATTAATAATGAATCCTTTAATTAAAGCTCGTTCGTCGGGATCGAGTAATTCCAAAGTACCGATGATGTGAGCGAAAGCGCCGCCGCGATCGATATCAACGACTAGCAAAGTGCGAGCGTTTAAATGTTTAGCCACTCGCATATTTGTTAAATCGCGGTGTTTGAGATTAATCTCAGCAGGGCTGCCGGCTCCTTCACAAACAACCATGTCAAATTCTTGTCTGAGAAATTCTAAGGATTCGCGAATCGCTTGCCAGCCTAAATCGAAATATTTTTCGTAATATTGAGATGCTCGCACGTTGGCGATCGCCCGGCCCTTGACAATCAATTGAGAAGTCATGTCTCCTTGCGGCTTGAGCAAAATCGGATTCATTTCTACCCAAGGTGCCACGCCCGCAGCCCAAGCTTGTACTGCTTGAGCGTAGCCAATCTCTCCGCCGCTGGCTGTGACATAGGAATTCAGTGCCATATTCTGACCTTTAAACGGAGTTACCCGCCAGCCCGATCGAGAAAAGATGCGACACAATGCTGAAACGAGTAAAGATTTTCCTGCGTGAGATGTTGTTCCCACGACCATAATTGCTTTCATAATATTCAGGGGAGGAGGAAGAGGTTCGAGGGAAGAGGTTCGAGGTTCGAGGGAAGAGGTTCGAGGGAAGAAGTCATCAATACATCTTTAAAAAAATAGTATCAGTTCGCGATCGCACCCTGACTCCTAGAAATCGGCTTTTTTACTGAAGTTGGGGGTGAGTGCGAGATATTTTCGGGAAAAAACCCGGTTTCTTGCTACCTGCGGGTAATATCAAATCCGGTAGCATCGGAATGATTCAGATATATATTCTCGGACTCTGTGTACTCTGTGTACTAATAAGGTTAAATCACCTGACGATGCCAGCGGAAACGATATAATTTCCTGTCCGAGCGATCGACCGATCTAAAATTTGATATGTGTCGAATGCAAGTCTGCAACCGAGGTAAACCTGCATTCCTCAAAGTGTTATAGCGGTTCGAGCGCGTGGTGAGGTATGCCCTATTCTGTTTTTGCTATGGTAATTGACCGGACATGATATAAGTCTTAAAAGCAAAAAGTAGAAACCAGAATCAAAAAAATTCTGGTTTCTACCTTTGGCTTTTTGGCTTAAGATGATGGCTGATCTTCGCCGGATATATTGTCAAATTTTGATTCTACGGGAGGTTTAGCAGCTTCGACTGGCTCGGAAGCGGGGGGATTTGGGCGAATCAATTCCGGTGGTTCTTCCTGGGAAGATGGTTTTTCTTCTGTGGATTCGATCGAGATTTTTGATACTGAAATCGTTTCCACTTGCACGCTCAACCCCGGTTCTCCCGGTATTTCTACCTCTACAGGCTCCGCCACTTCCACCACAGTCATTTCTATAGATACAGCAGGGGCTTCTGCTTCCGTGACGCCGGAGGCTGTTTCCGCTTCATCCACTGCTGTCTCCGCTGTTTCTGGAATCAACGGCGCTGTCTTAGTTTGGGGGGAGGCTGTATCTAAAACTGGAGTTTCCTCTATTTTGGGAACACTCGCGGCTTCGGCCACCATCAACTCGGCCATTGCTTCTAAATCGGTGGGAAATGGCACTGCTTGGCTGGTTTCAACGGCTGTGTTGCTGGTTTCGGCTTTCACTTCTTGCGTGACTTCGGCTAATTCAGATTCGAGAACCCGATCGATATCCGGTGTAGGAATTGCTGTTATTTTAGGTTCCGGCGCGATCGGATCGGGAGTTTGTTTCGCTGTTGTCGCCGGACTATTTTTATCGGACGCGATCGGATCGGGAGTCTTTTTGGCTGTTGTCCCCGGAGTATTTTTATCAGACTTGTTTTTACTCGCACCCCGTCCCAAAATATCGCCGATACTATTTTTGATATTACCGAACAGACTTGCGAAACCGCCGGATTTTTTAGCTGTTTTGGCTGGAGTTGGTGTCGCCGTTGGTGTCGCCGTTGGTGTCGCCGTTGGTGTCACCGTTGAGGCTGTCGAACTAACAACAGACTCGGACTCTTTAGCCTTCGCCCTCCAAATCTCCTCAAAATCGTCTGTTTCAGGCTGCCGTTGAGGCTCTGGCTTAGCCTCTGCTGGCTCCACAGTTGCTGGGGCGGCAATTTCTGAAAATTCTATAGGTAGAGGTAGAGGAGTGAAGCTGGTGGCTGATTCTGCTGGGTCTGGTGAAGTCTCAACAGCAGGAGTTTCCACGGAAAATACTGGTATTTCTGCAATTGCAGGTGTTTTGTCTTGGGGAATGGTCAAGTCAGACCCGATCGCGCTTTCGGCAATTTCTTCAGCGATTGAGGGAGTTGCCGGTTGTTCTTTTACCTTTACCTCAGTCGGATTCACAGCGGGTGCTGGAACTACATCAGTTTTCGGTTTGGGCGATCGAACAAACTTAGGTTTTTTCCCTGCGGGCTCTGGTTTTTTACCAAACAAACCCGATAGCGGCCCGCCTATGGCCCCGGCCAAATTCGCCGGCACGGGAATCGGCGTTTGCTGAGCGACGGGTGTCACCAGCCTGCGTAAAGTCAGGGTTTCCCAAGCCAACCAGCCCAACATAGCTACGCCCGCCATTTGACCCAGCAGGAGAGCACCAGTAATTCGCCCCGCACAAGTCCATAAAATTAACGCATAAAAAAGTCCTACCCCGCTCCAGGTAAAATCACTTTTGCGGTGAACTTCTGGAAAAAAGAAGGCCGCCATGTAAATACTGAAACTGCCTAGACCGACCGCTAACGCCAGAATGTATGCAAGCATCTTGTCGGTACCTCCGCTTTGTCAAATAACTTCTACGCGCTAATTCTACCTTTGTGAGACACTCAACGGCTTCTTTCTCTAGACCAATTATCTATTTGGAAACAATTTCGGCAGCGGATTAGTGTCCTGGATTGAACGGATTTAAAGGATTTAACGGGTGGATGTTGACCGTAAAGCTCAAGCGTGAAGATTTTCTCTACTTTCCCCATCTCCACCTCTTTACCCTCGGAGCGAAGTCGAAGCGCTTCTCACCCCTTCTTGGTCTCACCCCCTACTCAGTGGTGATACGTGTCACTTAACTGTGCCGGTACGATCGCACTTGCGGTAGAAGATGTTCTGTAGGGTATAGGTGTCGGAGGAATTATGCCTAGGGGCATAGATATTGGAGGTAGTGTCATGTTAGAAAAATTGTTGTTAGCTGCGGCTTTAACCTTATCGCTTCAAATTTTTGCTGGAGTCGGCACTGCCTCCAAGCTACCGAAAAATCTTGTATTGCGATCGAGCGATCTGCCGACACAAACTATACAACTGCCCCAGGTTGGAGCACCTTTGTCCGCACAGCAGAACGTCGAATCCTAATTCAGAGGCGAAAAATGAGAGGTGCAAGTGCGATCGAACTAAAGGCACAGCCTCTCTCTCATATTTTTGGCAAGCTGTTCTGTTTTGTATTTTAGTCTTGACAATTTAGAGGTTTCATCCTTCAGACTTCAGTCCTGATTATCAATTAATCAGGATTTGCGTTTCCAGCGATCGAACAGTAGGTAAATCAGGAATAGCCGATCGCATCTTAATTGCCACAACCTCAGACAAATCTTAACATTAGGTTGCCAGTTATCAACACTCAAGGCTTAAAATGCTTGTGCAAACTTCAGTAAAGGATCGAAATAGATATATAATTTTCTGAAGGAACTTGAAGCTAATAAACACATTCACTGTTAAATTAAGGAGAGCAAAAATGGCACTTAGCGATATTTTATTGAATGAAAACAACAGAGACAATTTTGTTGATGACTGCGTACAGTTGATAGAAAAACAAGTTGCAGCAGCGCCGGGATTGGGCGGTTTGGCTCTGAAAGCCGCCTACTCTACTGTCAAAGGGATACGGGCTGACTATTGCGCTCAAGTCGTCGATCAAATTCTGCCGGAAATCTCGATCGCACTCGACCCCATGTGGACTGAAGCCGTAAACAATGGCAACCCAGTCGAATATTTTGCTGAAAGAAAAGCTGAAGTAGCAAACCAATTGCTCCAAATCAGTGACAAAAAAGCCGATAACAGCACAAGAGCAGTTGTTAAAGGTGCCTATGCCAAACTCCGCCCATCAGCTAAGACTTACGTAGAAAATGGCATACCGGATTTAGCCAAAATTATTAATAAACATACTGCGACCTGAATCTTGAATGGGTGGGAAATTCCCACCCATTTCAATGCTGTTCTGGGCGAAGAATCTCTGCCAAATTAGTTCAATCTCGCGACTTTGTAGGGTTGGAACTAATATTAGTTTGTCAAGTCATATCAATTCCGGTTGCACCGAAATAGTAAATTAACTGTTGACTGTTGACTGTTGACTGTTAAGAGGGCCCGCCCGCACCGTCCACCGCCCCTACTGACTGTTAACTGTTAACTGTTGACTGTTAACATCATTCCGATGCAACCGGAAACGATATGAATCAGCAGAGAGATTTTTGGTTATTCATATCGCGTCTGGTAGATTGACAACGATAAAATAGGTTCGTAGTGCGGACTTCAGTCCGCCACCTATTGCGCGATATTGTCCGCACGCGCGCACCTTGTTATGGTAATCGATTGGACATCGGCTCGCAACATCATCAAAACTGACGCAACCTAGGATCTAAAATTGTATTATCCGCCAGCTACCCATTGATTCGCCGCCCATATTTTCCAGATTGCTTGTCCCGAAATTCCCAATCCCAAAAACATTACTAACATCGCGCTCAAAGCCGGCAGAAACTTCACGGCTGTTATCTGTTTTGGTAGCTTATCAAAATTCCGTTTCGCATAAACTAAGATTAATCCGATCGCGCTAAGCACCAAAGCCAATCCCAAACTAAAGGCTACCACTAGCCCCATTCCCAAACCTACATTTCCCAAAGCAGACGCGCTCAACAGCATCACCAAAGCAGAAGGACAAGGCAACAATCCCCCCGAAATTCCCAACAATAATAAGCTTTTCCAAGTAATTGGATCGCCGTCAGCACCGGGGGGCAAATGCGAGTGCAAGCGGCCGTCTCCGTGATGGTGGTAGTGCTGAGAAATATCTGATTTTACTGGCTTAAATTCTCTTTCCCAAGTTCCTCTATTTAGCAGATTTACTGGTTCTTCAAGGTTCGTATTCAGGACGACATTCCTGGTTTTTTTGCGAACTAAACTCCTCACTACGAACCTGATTTTTTCTAGGAAGTTATTTAAGCCGATCGTGGTAAGAATTTGATTTTTTGATTTTTTGCGGACTGTCGTCCTCGCTACTAACCTTGTTTTGATTCTTTCGGAAAGTAACTTAAAGCCGATGACTGCTACTAATAAGCCTGAGATTAAACTCAGCCAAGGATCGAGTTTTTCTGGTTCGATTAAGTTGGAAGCAAAAAGAGTAATTCCGCCGACTGCAAACACGCCCGCAGTGTGAGTTATTGTGGTTGTTGCTGCTAAAAATAAAGCGTGCATCGGAGTAGCCCGCGAACCTACCAAATAAGCGCCGACTATAGTTTTTCCATGTCCGGGCGACATGGCGTGCACGCATCCCCAGACAAATGCTCCGGCTACTGCTAGCAGCAAACTCCAACCTGTATCCCAGATAGATTCATTTCCTGTTAACAAAAACTCCCGGTTTTGGGGTGTAAATACAAAGCTTTTGACAGCACCGGCTTCCACGATGGTAGCTTGACAGCTAGCTGTAGCCACTCCGGGTAAAAATAGATTGTAGTTAATTCGCAATTTTTCGTGTTTGGAAATTCCACTAGAAGCGGGCCAAGTGTAGTTTAAGATTAAGGTGCTGTGGGTATGGGTTTGCTGGATCAAATGGGCGGTTTTACTGGCTAATTCGAGCGGATTTACTGTTAATAAACCTTGAAGTTTGCTGCTGTTGGTGATGCTAATTTGTTGGCTTAAAAACTTTTCTAGCTCTTTTTTGTGGCTGCGAACTTCGGATGCTTGTAGCTGGCCGTCTCGATTGTCGTCGGCGAATTTTGTTAAGCCGGTTGGAAAGGTTAATGTTACTTCGGTTTGGAAATCGTTGACGATTATTTCTGCGACGGACAAGTCTGACCAGTGCGAGTAAACTGGTTTGGTTGATGTTGTGAGAAATAGTAATAGGGTGAGGGATAAAAGAATGAGGTATTTGTAGGATTTGCGTAACTTTTTGGGCATATTTGTAAATTTTAAAACAAGTTGATTTTGTGAAATATTGTGGGTTTTTTAGGAGGCGATCGGGGGATTTATTCCCTGACTAATAGCTTGAGATTTTGTAGTAGGTACTCGTTATTAGTTAAAATTCAAAACTTCCTAAACCTAATGTTTTGCCCTCACGCCCGTCAAAACTCGGATCTGTTTCTTTAGCCTTTTGAAAATAAGCGCGAGATTCAGCATCTTTTCCTAATGTGCGGGCGATCGCACCAGCCCGGTAAAATATACCCGCATCGCGAATGCCCGATCGCATTATTTCGGCCATCACCCGATCGGCTTTTTGCCATTCCCCAGCGCTAGAAAGCGCCTTGGCGTAAATATCCAACGTCACAGCATCCCTGCGGATTTTTACCTCATCCTGCATTAACAGCAGCGCTTCGGCGACATCCTGCGATCGACCTTTTTCCAACAGCAAACTCGCCAAATCGCGCCGGTGTCCGAAACCGCGAGCTCCAGAAGCCTGTTCCTGTCGCAGCCCCGCTTCTGCTTTGTCGCGCAGTCGCTTGGAGGATCTGGCATCTCCCTGCAACTCCTTCACCCTCGCCATACCGCGATCCACAAGGCGATCGTACACCGTCGCAGCACCCCCAGCATAGGCAGAAACCTTACTGTAACTAGCCTCCGCTTCCCGATAATTGCCTTGGTTGGTTTCCAAATCCGCCAAATAAATCAGCGCCAGCGGGTTTCGAGGCACCAACCGCAGCGATTCCAAAAATAGCGCTTTCGCCTGCACAAACTGGCCGCGGCGGGCGTAAAAGCGACCTAAGAGCGATCGGGCCCGCGCCGATCCCGCAATCTCTCCTGGTTCCTCCGCCACCATTGCTTGTCGGTAATCCTGCAAAACCTCAGCATCTCGGCCCTGCGCCTCTCTCACTAACGCTCTTAATGTGAGAGAACCTAAGTTAGGAATCCGATTAACTAAGGTTTCTGCGGCTGTGTTTGCCTCACTAACTTTTCCCATCGCCAAGTTAGATGTAACCGAAAGGGCGATCGCATCTTCATTATTAAAACCCACCTGTTTAGCCAAGCGCAAAGCACTAGCAAAATCGTGTCTCGCTTCAGCAATTCGAGCTAAAACCAACAGCGCACCTTTGTTGTCAAAAGGCAAATCGGCGATCGACCTTTCGGCCGCCTGTTCCGCCAATAAAAACCAACCACCCTCCCCAGTTGCGCGCGCCATTTTCAGATAAACTCCCGCCAACGCAGCCCGATTCAAACCGCTGCGGGAATCCACAGCCAATCGCTGCTGGTAAAAAGCAATTTCTTGCTGAATAGCTTCCTTTTGATTAGGATTATTTCTCAGAGCTTCAAAAAAATGGTAGCGGTAATTTGCATCAAGATTAGCCGGAGTTTTCTCCGCAAATAAATCAGAAATAAAACGCAGATTTGGGGGAATATTAATAACAGCAATACCCACAACAGGAACTGCTATCAATAACCACCACCAAAAAACATCAGATTTTATTATTTGTCCTGTTTTAGTTTTCATACATCCCCGTTAATCAACGTTCATCTGCGGTAAAAAAAAGCATTTTAGATAGTTATTTCTCAAAAAGATGAGGCACCCTAGGGCATAGGGCATAGGGCTATCCTCACCACGCGATCGAACCGCTATATGTCATTAGCCAACAAGCAATCACCAATCACCAATCACCAATCACCAATTACTAATTACTAATAACTAATTACTAATAACCAATAACCAATAACTAATAACTAATTCGGCAAAGCCAAATAAGGAAAATTAGGTTCTAACGGCTTGTGTCCCTGAGCCGCGTTTCCGGGAGTTCCGTTATATGAAACATTATCGCCAACCGGAGAACCCACCAAAGCTCCCAAGGTGATATCAATAACATCGTCCATCAGCATACGACCTCCGATCAAACTTCCTTGAGCATTTGTCGCACTACCGTAGCCGCTGGGTTTTGTGGTATCGATCCGCATGACATCGGGTAAGAAAGCTTGGGCGATCGCATTTGGATCGACATTATCGCTACCATCCAAAAGATCCACAGCATTCAGAGTAGCAACAGCTTCCTGCCGTACCGGAGCAGCAGCAGCGCTCAAATCCAATTTCGGAGAAATACTATTAAATGCCTCCATAAACGCGGGAGTAACTACCAAACCCTCGTTAATTGCAGGTCTCGCCAAGCGCTCGAATTGTTTGAAACCGCCAACTCCATCTCGGATCGAAATTGTTGACCAAACATCAAAAGTATTCGCCCCAGTTCCTGCTTGCAAAAACGCTTTCGGAACGCGGACGGTAATTGTATTGACGTTGTAACCTTTTGTAAAGTCGATCGCTTGATTGGGTGGCTTGAAACCTACTTTTGCCCCCGTGCCCAAAGCCCCAGCGCGGACTCGGAAAAATTGTTCTACATCAAAGAAAAATGGATCTTCCCGCAAACCTGCAAATACAGTCAAGTTAGAACCGTTCACAGGTACTGTATTCAAAACAGCATTAGAATTCAGCGGAGTTGTGGCAATTAGTCCGCCATTAACTGTAGTCTTAGTAGTTGTTTCCGAGCCACCGCGAATTACAGTTATAGCTACCGCTTGCATACCTCTATTGTTAGGCGGGCTGAAGGCAAACCGCAAGATAGTATCGGCGCGTCCAGTCGGTGTAGAATTCACATCACCTACCTGCGAGATGTTAAATTGGTAGAGGGCTGTAGTGCTGAAATAATATTGATAGCGCGCTACAGACCTAGGATTTGAATTCATTGTCAATATTAAATCCCCGTCCGCAGCACTGGAATTTTGGTCTTTTTCGCGATATACGTACAGGTCTGTTAAATTAACAGTTCGACCTTTGATATCGACTTCGCCGTCGTCGTGGTCGGAAGCGGCAATTATCCCTGGAGTTAATACAACAATTAGAGCTAATTCAATAGCTAGTATGGTTTTACGAAATTTTTTTGTTAGCTTCACAGTTAGCACCTTTATTTCAATGGGATTTTTGGACAAATCAATGGCAAATAACCCGCGCTTGCGGGTTGTATTTTTTTTAGCAAAAGGTTTCAACCTTTAAACCTGTGGGGCTTTGGTGCTGTTGCCGATTATTCTGCTATCAGTATACGAGTTAGTATACGAAGGTTTGGCAATTTTGGATCTGTGCAGAAATATTAAATATTAAAAACTAGACCGTCAGCACCCAACTGTTGCGGTTTTTGCTACTAACAAAAGCAGCAGGTACAATTTCCAGATTCATGCCCAAAGCCTTGAAAGTAGCGCGAATAGCTGCTGCGTGGGCTGCTTCTGCCATGCCGATGCTAGCTCCTGCAGTAATCAAACCCGGAGTCTTCAACTTGGCAGCTTCCACAGTGTAGGCGATCGCAGCATCGGTCTCTAAAGCCAGGGCTAATTTAGCAATATTTACATCAGAATCTATATTTCCCTCCTTCTTATTGATGTATGATGAAAGGTCGTAACTCGACTTGGCTGTAACGGGATTTGCGCCCAAACTTTTCACCGCAGAAGCGAGAAGATCTCGGTGCTCTTTGTGGTCGTTTTGATTGCGGAGTGCTAGGGCTAAGACTGCTTTGCCAACATCAGTATTTGTGAGCTTCCCTGCTGCAAAAGTGTAGGCCCAAATTGCCTGATGTTCGTAAAAAAGTGCGTTGTTGAGAATAGCAGCATCATTTTTGTTGTCATCGGGAGTGGCGGCGATCGCCTTTTCCCCAAGCAGCGAAATGCCCAAAGCACCAGCTAACCCGGCAATAGCACCACCTGCAAGCGCAGCGCGGCGCGATCGCAAATTATAAGTATGGCGAGTTTTAGACTGTCCAGATAAAGCTATTTCTTCATTTTGCATAGAACGTATTGCTAGGTTTGAAAAGTTAACAAAAAAGGTGACAAAAGTGCAATATAAATCGGGAACATGACAATTTAAAGCATGACAGAGTTAGCCCGTCAAGGCATACTTACGATCGCATCCCCAATTGACTTACAATTATGTTCTATAGTGATATACGCCAAATATTTAATTTTGGATCTCTACACTCAAAACAAAATTTTTTAGGTACACTGAGATGACAGGCCAGAAGTCCAGCGATGAATCGCTGCTTTTAGTGCAGATTGCCCGGAAAGACCAAACGGCATTAGCTCAATTTTACGATCGCTACGGTCGCCAAAGTTATGCACTAGCTTACAAAATCCTAGGTTCGGTAGAAGAAGCGGAAGAAGTGGTACTAGATGTTTTTTCCCAAATTTGGCAAAAAGCAGCAACTTACGATCCTTCTCGCAGTCGAGCGGATACATGGTTGTTCATGCTTACCCGCAGTCGTTCCCTCGATAGGCTCCGAGTTTTACAGCGAACAGGCCGGGCGGCCGAAGCTTGTCTGGAAGATGCGAAAATTCCTTCTTCGAGCCTTCCAGAACCGATGGAAGATGCAATAATCCAAGAACGCAGGGAACGAGTCAAAGCGGCGCTAGAAAAACTGCCAGCAGAACAGCGAATTGCCATCGAACTCGCCTACTACCAAGGGCTGACTTGTGCGGCAATCGCGACTAAAATTGGTATTCCGACAGGTACAATCAAAACCAGAATTCGTTTGGGTCTTTCTAAATTGCGTCAAGCTTTGAGTGATGAAATTTAGGTTGTCAAACAAACACAAGTTAAATTGTCTAACATCAATCGAAAATTATAGCATCTCCAATTTTCGATATTTAGTGCGGAAAAACCACTCTAAAATCGCAAATCTAAAATCTAAAATCTAAAATGGAAATGATGCCCGATGAGGAGTTTAATATGCTTGCAGCTTTTCAAGTTCTCGATACGCTCGACGAGTCAGAAAGTCGCGCACTTGCAGAGAAATTGGAGAAATCGCCAGAACTGGAAAGCGAACGGGTGGCCTTGGAATCAGCAATTTCTGCGATCGCCTACACAGCCCCTCCAGTTCCCGTCGCCCCCGACCTGAAAAACCGCCTGTTGCAGCGTATAGCCGAACTGCCGCCTACTCCGGCAGAATCAGTCAATTTACCGCCAATTGTTACCGAGAAAACTGAGAATAAGACTAGCTCTTTAATTGTGCGATCGGGCGATGTCAAATGGAAAGCTTATGGAGTTCCCGGAGTTTGGATCGGCAAGCTTTCTTTTGATAAGAAAAAGCGTGAAATCACCTGCTTGATGCGACTGGAACCGGGGGCAAGTTTTCCCCTGCACCGACACGCGGCATCGGAAGAAGTCTTTGTATTAGAAGGAGATTTAATTGTAGAAGGGGAAGTTTGTCATCAAGGGGATTACATTCATTCGGTTCCCGGTTCCATACATTCGCCGCTCAGTGAAGGGGGATGTTTGCTGTTAATGAAAAGTTCCCTAAATAATGAAATGCTTGTTTGATATCGACAATTCGGTTTGTAGTAAGGAATGCGAGTCCGGGCGGTTTTGCGGACGGTCGTCCTCACTACAAACCGAATTTAGGTTCGTAGTAAGGACTAAAGTCCTTAAGCGGTTTAAAATTCCAACTAAATAAGGTGAATGCTATGCTAAATTACTGGCGCTTAACTGCTGTGATGTGCGCCGTTATTATCCAATTTGTACCCAGCGACAAAAGCGCGATCGCCCAAGAACACGAAGGATGTTTTTTGGTTAACTCAGCGGGAGAAGTGATTAACTTAAATCAGTTGTGTTCGCCTGAAGAATCTATTCAACTTACAGGAAACGACGGGAAATTTATTGAAGACTACAAACGCTTAGCAAAAAGCTACTCTCCAGAAGCAACCGGCAATTTACTGCAAGCAATCCAAAGAACCCCCGGTAGAAAAATTGCCGCAGCTAAAAAAATGTGTGCGGATGCAAAATCGGGACTTTCTTTGGCGGAAGTTAAATTAAAGGCGATCGGACAATCTCTCAGCATCGAAAATCCAAATGTCAAAGAAAGTTTTCTGGCTGATGCCGATATTATTACCACTCTTGCAGCTAACCATTATTGCCCGGAATTAGCAAATAAATAAATTAGTTGAAAGAGGGAATTTTCCCGATTGAGGAGGCGATCGACAATGATAATTTTTTGTGCAATTTAAAATAGATGAAACATTTAAAATCAAGTTCCGCCGACTTGCGGGATTTATTCAAAGACAGCATTACTGTTAAATACCTGGCGGAACCGCTAAAGTCTGTCCCCGCTGACGAAGATGCAGCCAAATTGCGATCGTGGATGGAGGCCAGGGATTTTGATGTGCTGGGGATCGAAGAAAACGGCACTGTTTGCGGTTATATAGAACGATCGCACTTAATCACAGGTAAATGTAGCGACTACCAGCAAATTTTTCACCCGTCGCAGTTAATCGCCGCCGCGACTCCCCTGATGGAATTGTTGCCGCTGCTGCGAGAAAAACCGAGATTGTTTGTACTAGAAAGCAACCGCATCAACGGGATTGTCACCTGTGGCGATTTGCAAAAAGCACCGGTGCGGATGTTGTTGTTTGGGTTGGTGACGCTGCTAGAAATGAATTTATTGCGGATTGTGCGGATCTATTTTCCCCAAGATTCGTGGCAAAATTCGCTTAAGGGCGATCGTATTTTAGCGGCTAAACATCTTTGGGGATTGGGGCGATCGCGAAATGAAGCAATTGACTTAATCGATTACCTGCAATTCTGCGACAAGCGAGATTTAATCCTGACGAATGCCGAAATAATCGATCGGCTGGGGCTCAAATCCAAGCGTTACGGAGAGCGTTTTTTAAAGTCAGCAGAAGCATTGAGAAACAAATTAGCTCACGCCCAAGATTTAATCAACGGTTCTTCTTGGCCGGAAGTAATTTTGCTCGCTCAGGAAATAGAAGCGTTATTGCAGCGCTGCGAAGAAATTGAAATCACCAGAACCACTGAATTATAGCCTTTTTCAATAAGGTTAAAAGTTAGTTGATTTGAGATTTGATACCATTTCTCTAAAATCATGCAATAGTCTCCGACCCCCCCTAGCCCCCCCGATGCTTTGGGGGGGGACAAGAATACTGTTGCATGATTTTTTGAAATTGGTATGAGATTGATGGCTCGATCGATACTTCATATTAATTCCGGTTGCACTCCTCATGATTTTAACTGTTAACTGTTAACTGTTAACTGTTAATTTACTATTCCGATACTAACGGATTTGACATCATCTTTCACTCTAACTGCAGCCGACAGAATTTAATCCTTAATTTCTTAGTCCCTCTCTGCTCGGACATCGTTTGTATAGCAGCGATTTCAATCGCCGTCCGATATCTAATTTAATTTCTAATTTTTAGTTTCCTGTTAGTATACTGAGGAACCCAACCTTGAGCGGTGGTGTAATACTGCACAGCTTTCAAGTAAAGCAACGGAGTCAAATAAAACCAATGTTCGGTATTGGGTGGCACTTTTATGTATTCTTCAGCTTGTAACATTAACTGTACCTGAGATCCGTTAGGATACACAAATCCAAAAACACATTCGCCAGCTAACACATGAAGAACTTCTGCATCTGCGTGGGTGTGAGTGCGATCGCTTTGAGTCATGAGCGGGTAAATTTGCGGCGAACCGGGATGCAGCACTTTTAAGTCGCACCACTGACATCCGCTTGTGCGCTTTAACTGTTCAAACTTGCTGTTAAATGCTGCAAGGATCTGCTGTTTTTCTGTGAGGCTGAGAATGTCTTGGATGAGAATTTCTTGAACCGCAGGATTTTTTTTCGTTAGCAGGCGATCGACCTCAATATTTAAAATAGCGAGTTTGCTGGCGATCGCGCAAATATCGCTGTATGTCGTACCGTCTTCTAGTTGCAGAACAGCCATCTTACACCACCTATTTATTTGACTTTGAGAAGAATTTAGTTTCCAGTTTCTATATACTGTTGTGACAAACTAAACTCCTGCTTATTTTCAATAATAGCCGATCGCTCAAATTAGATATTGTGCTTCCCGAACATTTAAGGTAATATCATATTTTAACTATCAAGCCTTAAATTTTAACTTTTATTTAATAACCTTGCGAGTAGAGTCCGCCCCAATCACCTGACAAAACTCAAAAAATTGACAGCAGCATTCCCGCAATGCAAGCAGTCATAAAACAAGCCACAGAACCAGCAATCATCGTCCTCATATCAATTCCGGTTGCAATCCTCATGATGTTAACGGTTAACTGTTAACAGTTAACGGTCAACAGTGAATTTACTATTCCGATGAAGAGAGGATTTGAGATCGCGCCCAACCGAGCAAAATCGCCCTGATGCGATGGCGCGATCGCACCAATCCCCCAAATTTCAATCCCGATGGAGCCAATATTAGAAAAACTGCACAAAGCATAAATCGCAATAATTGCCGATCGTTCAGAAATCGTTTATGGTGATAAACGAAGAGAAAACAATGAGAGTCGGCAACACTGCAAAACCGATAAAACGCTCCACCAATTTTTCTCCATATAAAAACTTTGCTCCGCTAGATAAAAAAATTAGAAACTGGGTAACTAAATCTCCTAAAAATTTAAATAGCGCCAAACCACGAGCAGTTTTGAGAATCAAAATTGTCTAAATTAGCTGCAAAGCAATTCCCCAAAGTACGGGAAGCCACTTAACAGCGCGCCGAGACACTGAAAACGCCTAGGACAAAGCGACAAAAACCGCTAACCCCAAGAGAGAAATAAGTCTGTCCATTTCAGTCAGATTCCCTTATAATCAGAGACTAAAGCTCAAAATTACGGCGCAGCATAATTGCTGCTACATTTATGCCTCTACCTATAGTTGCTATTATTGGACGCCCCAATGTAGGCAAATCGACGATCGTCAACCGTTTAGCCAACAGCCAAGACGCGATCGTCCACGACGAACCGGGAATCACGCGCGATCGCACCTACAGACCAGCATACTGGGGCGATCGCGAATATCAAATCGTAGACACAGGCGGGCTAGTATTCGACGACGAAACCGAATTTCTGCCATTAATCCGGGAACAAGCACTGGCGGCGCTTGCAGAAGCCAGCGCAGCCATTTTTGTAGTAGACGGAAAAACCGGACTCACAGGCGGCGACGAATCCATCGCATCTTGGCTGCGCCTGCAAAAAGTCCCCATCATTCTAGCCGTCAACAAGTGCGAATCGGAAAATACCGGACTCACGCAAGCAGCAGACTTTTGGACATTGGGACTGGGAGAACCTTTCCCAATTTCCGGGATTCACGGTAACGGCACCGGCGAATTGCTAGACGAACTAATGACTCACCTTCCCACAGAAATAGAGCCAGAAGTAGATGAAATTAAAGTAGCAATTATCGGTCGTCCTAACGTCGGAAAATCGAGCTTGCTAAACGCATTTCTCGGAGAAAACCGCGCCATAGTCAGCCCAATTTCCGGCACAACCCGCGACGCGATCGACACCATAGTACAACGCAACGGTCAAACCTACCGCCTGATCGACACCGCCGGAATTCGCAAAAAGAAAAACGTCGAATACGGCGCAGAATTCTTCGGCATCAACCGCGCTTTTAAAGCCATCCGCCGCGCCGACGTTATACTGCTAGTAATTGACGCAATTGATGGCGTTACGGATCAAGACCAAAAATTAGCCGATCGCATCAGCCAAGAAGGTCGAGCCTGCATCATGGTCGTCAACAAATGGGATGCCATAGAAAAGGATAACGACACCATCTACGAGTACGAAAAAGAAGTAAGAAGCAGACTTTATTTCCTCGACTGGGCAGAAATGATTTTCGTCAGCGCCATGAGCGGACAGCGAGTTGAAAAAATCATTGAATTAGTAGACAAAGCCTCCGACGAACACAAGCGTCGCGTCCCCACCGCCGTGATTAACGAAGTCATAGAAGAAGCCACAAGCTGGCACTCAGCGCCCGTTACCCGCCAAGGAAAACAAGGTAAAATCTATTACGGAACCCAAGTGCGATCGCAGCCGCCAACAATTGCATTGTTTGTCAACGATCCCAAACGGTTCACCGAAAACTACCGCCGTTACATGGAAAGCCAATTTCGCAAACACCTAGGCTTTACCGGCACACCAATGCGGCTGCTGTGGAGAGGCAAAAAAGTTCGAGCCACCGAAGTCAGCACAACAAACAGAGCACTCCGAGTCAAGTAATTTTCGATTTTAGATTTTGGATTTTAGATTGAAGAAAAAACGCAATTTAATGATAAAATTAATGAATTGCGTTTTTTTGTTTCATCAAAAATCAAACAATTGCAAAATCCCAATGTCAAAGACCCAATCTAAAATCTAAAATTTAAAATTCCAATGAAAAAATCTAAAATCTAAAATCTAAAATCCCAAGATGGACGAACAAGAGTTTAAACAAAGAACGAAGGCTCTAGCATTAAGACTTATTAAGCTAGTAAGTTCACTGCCCAAAAATACCGTTTCTGAGGTAATTGGCAAGCAGTTAATTCGTTCAGGAACTTCTGTAGGGGCTAACTATCGAGCAGCTTGTCGCGCTAGATCGACAGCAGACTTAATTGCAAAACTCAGAATAGTGGAAGAAGAAGCAGATGAATGTCTTTACTGGATGGAGCTGATAGTTGAAGCTAAATTAGTAGATGTCACTAATTTGAGGAGTATCATGTCAGAAACGAATGAAATTTTAGCAATGACAGTTGCTTCAATCAAAACTTTAATTGCTAAAAACCCAACAGCAAGTCGCAAATAAAACAATCTCAAATCCCCAACAAAAAAAAAATTCCCTCAAAAATTAAACAATAAAATAAAGTCCAATCAAATAATTAAACAATTCAAACAATCTAAAATCTAAAATCTAAAATCTAAAATCTAAAATCGCAACATGGATTTACTTCGATCGCTCCCGATAGGACTTTACCTAGAACAACCCGTAACCTGGCTGCACCGCGTAGACTCCCGCGTCAAACTAGCCTGGTTGATGACATTCCTAATCGCGCCCATACTCGCCAACCCCGCTTGGCGGTTGATGCTAGTAGGAATGTTAATCGTACTGACACTAACCGCAGCCATTCCCCTGCGCGTGTGGAAACAGCAAATGGGACTGCTGCTGCTATTCTGCCTTTTAGTATTTTGCCTCAGCGCGATCGCCCCCGATGCACTCCCCTCAGAACACCAGCCCCGCATCCCCGCCGACGAATTAACCTTTTCCCAACAGCCCGCAACCCTTCCACCCCCTCCAGAGCCGAAAGCGTGGTACAAACCTTTTAATTTAGGCTCAAACTCCCCAACCCAAAATTCCAAATCTCAACCGCAAACTAAACTCCCCCAACCCACAAACTACCGTTACGTTTTATTTAAAGGCGGCCCGATCACAATCACCCGCAAATCCATAGATTTAGCTATCAACGTCAGCACCTTATTTTTCACAGTAATTTACAGCACCAACCTCTATCTACTCACCACAGCCAGCGAAGAAATCACCTGCGCTATTGAAAATTTAATGAGCCCGCTGCGCCGCTTGCACTGGCCTGTCACCGAAATAGCGCTAACATTAACGTTATCTTTGCGCTTCATTCCCCTAGTGTTGGAAGAAATACAAAATTTAGTGCGATCGGTCAGCACCAGAGCCATAAACTGGAAAAAACTCGGATTTCGCCGCGCCGCTCAAGTTTGGTTGCTCATCGCCGAGCGGCTGTTAGAAAACTTGCTGTTGCGAGCCGAACAAATAGCCAGCGCCATGACTGTTCGTGGCTTCACAAGTCCCGATCGACACCGTGTAGAATGGCATCAGTTGCACTTCAAAATCCGAGACTGGATCGCCCTCGGTTGCTTGATCCTTCTCTGGAGCGCCCGCTTGGTTTGGGGTTGGGACAGTTAGGATTTTAGATTTTAGATTCTTCGACTTCGCGAGGGAACAAGTTTTAGATTTTAGATTTGGGGATTGAGTGATTGATTGATGGGTAGTTGACGCCGCATTAGACCGGTTTGGCGATCGCTTCCTCGAAAAAGTTTACACGCCCGCCGAACGCAGGGATTGCGGGCAATAAAATTCTCAACACAGCAGCATTAAAGGTAAAATGAATCGAGTTTCCTGCAACTAGCTAGCTGCTGGGCCGCCAAGGACGCTGTTGTCAAAGCTCTAGGCACCGGATGGCGGGGAATACGATATGCAGATGTGGACGTTCGGCGGGACGATCGCGGTGCTCCAAACGTGCAACTGCACGGAACAGCAGCAGCACGAGCCTCAGCCACGACGGAGACTACTGCACCGCTAGGGCGATCGCCCTTTGTACCCCGCCAGAAAACAACCCCCTCCCGTGATTCGCCAGCGAAACTTAAATCTAAAATCTAAATCTTTAAACTAAAATCGATCGACTGTGAGCATAAATGACTACAGAAACCTACCTGAACCATCCAAACTTCGGTCTCCTCTTCAGGGTATCCCAGGTTGAAGACAGCCAAGAATTATTCACCACACTATACGCCCAACGCCTATTCTTCTTAGTGACAAACGGCCCAGGCGGCCTGAGATTTGAACCCATCAGCCGCTCCGACGCTCGCCTGATGGTAGAAATTCGCCTGCGAACGCTCCGCCGCAACGGGCAATACAAAGATTACGACCAATTGCAAGCCATTCACCAGCGTACATTTCAATAGCGAAAATCTGTCATTGGTCATTAGTCATTGGTCATTAGTCATTGGTAATTGGGAATTTCGTAATTGGAAATTCCTCGTTACCAGGCTCTGCCTCTCTTTACCTCGCCGCTTCTGGAAACACAGAAGTGTAGCAGATGTTTAAATTAAGTAACCGGGCATCATTAATTACAAAAAGACTCTTGACGCTGATTGGGCCCTGGGGCGATATGCAAGTGTAATTAATTCAGCACGCCCTACTGATATCAATTTTCGTTCCTAACTTTCCTTCCCTCCACTTCCGAGCATTGAGTAACTATGACCATTACCTCTCGAATTAACAGCATTCGCCAACACTTGCCCGAATCAGTGCGGTTAATTGCCGTTACCAAACAGGTATCGACTGATGCTATCCGCGAAGCATACCAGGCGGGCATCCGAGATTTTGGGGAGAGCAAGGTTCAAGAGACTGTCGAAAAACAAAACCACCTGCAAGATTTACCCGGCATCAACTGGCACCTCATCGGGCACTTGCAAGCCAACAAAGCAGCCAAAGCCCTAGAGCATTTCCAGTGGATTCATTCTGTGGATAACTTAAAATTGGCAGCTAGGCTCGATCGCATAGCGGGCGAACAGTCCTGCTCTCGGGAAGTCTGCCTGCAAGTCAAAATGTTGCCAGATCCCGACAAATACGGCTGGACAGTCCCAGAACTGCTTGCCGACCTCCCAGAACTGAATAAATGTCAGAATCTCAAAATTCAAGGTTTGATGACAATACCTCCGCTAGGATTAGATGAGGCGCAAATCCTAGAATTGTTTAACAGCACCCGCGAACTTGCTAATAAAATCCAGCAGCAAAATTTGCCCCACATCCAAATGCAGCAGCTCTCGATGGGGATGTCGGGAGATTATAATTTGGCAATTCAAGCAGGTGCTACTATGATACGGCTAGGAACAAGCTTGTTTGGCTCTAGAAGAGAGGACAACTTGGGTTAAAAATAGAGTAGTTAGCGACCCGCGGCTAACCCGCAACGCGAGTATAGTCGGGGCAGTACAGTCGTGAAGGAGCTTAAATGGTGAGCATTTTTTCTAAGCTACGAGATTTTGTAGGCTTCAACAATGAAAGTGAATACGATTACGAATACGACGAAGCGGATGGAGATCGTTTTCAAACCGTCTACCAACCGCCCGAACCGAACGCCGCTGCAGCCGCTGCAGCAGAAGAAGAACGCCGCCAAAATCGCAGAATGCGGGAGCGGTCAGTAGTAGGATCTACAGGTACGGATGTTGTTGCACCAACCGGGGGAGTAGGGTCAGTAATGAATAACGTGATTGGAATGCCTGGAGCTATGAACGGGATTTCGGAAGTAGTAGTAATGGAGCCGCGCACTTTTGAAGAGATGCCGGCAGCAATTCGAGCGCTGAAAGAGCGCAAGTCTGTGGTTTTGAACCTGACTGTGATGGATCCAGACCAAGCGCAAAGAGCTGTAGACTTTGTAGCGGGTGGTACTTACGCCCTTGACGGTCATCAAGAGCGAATTGGCGAAAGCATTTTCTTGTTTACGCCTAGCTGCGTGCAGGTGAGAACTCAGTCTGGTGTGGTTCACGAGGTGCCCCCAGCCCAAGGACGACCCCGCCCTGCTGCTGCTCCTGCACCGACTGTCTGGCCGGCAGAACAAGCTCCAATGGCTCAGTAGTCAGTAGTCAGTTGTCAACTGACAGTTGACAGTTGACAGTTGACAGTTGACAACTAATAAGCTGCTACGCATCTAAATTGAATACAAAGACGGGCTCTCCTGCCCATCCCACAATAATTGTAGAAAAATTGACTGTCAAATTAGATGCGAAGCAGCTTAACTGTGGAATCAAGACTGCAGATTAACTAACAAGCGGGAAGTCCCGCACTCTAATGGTAGTCCGTTGAGTGCCGGGATAAAAGCGTACAGAACAATTGGGTTCTATGCCCACTTGTTCGCTCTGCGATATTTGCAGATCGGCAAAACCTTTGATCTAATATTTACTATTAATTAGGAATTAGCAGTAACTAAATGCTACGCAAGGTTGTCAAAGTTCGTTTATACCCTACCGATCGGCAGTGCAAGCATCTGGCACAGAGCTTTGGTTGCGCTCGTTGGTGGTGGAATTACGCGCTTAATAAGTCCATTGAAGTCTATCAAGAGACTGGCAAAGGGCTTGGACAATCTGCATTAAATGCTTTACTGCCAGGGCTAAAAAAGGAATATGAATGGTTAAGTGACTGCTACACTCAAGTGCTACAGGCGGCCACGCTTAATCTCACGACTGCCTATAAAAACTTTTTTGACAAAAGAGCTCAGTTTCCTAAGTTCAAGTCAAAAAAGCATAAGCAGTCGATTCAATACCCCCAAAATGTTCAAGTCATTTCTGACGCTGAACTCAAGTTCCCTAAACTTGGAGTAGTCAAAGCAAAATTACATAGACCGATTGACGGAAAAATCAAAACTGTCACAGTTAGCCAAAACCCTTCAGGTAAATACTTTGCTGCAATTTTATTTGAGATTGAAGGTGAAAATCCAGAATTTTCTACTTCTGGCAAAATCCTTGGGATTGACTTAGGATTAAAACAGTTTGCAATCGTTGCCGATGGCACTAAGATTTCTAAGTTTGAGAACCCTCAACATTTTGTAAAACATCAACAAAATCTCAAGCGTAAGCAGCAAAAGTTAGCGCGTAAAAAGGATGGCAGTAATTCTCGCAAAAAAGCTAAAAAATTACTGGCTAAGATATACGAACGGGTAGCCAATTTTCGGCATGATTTTCTGCATAAACTCAGCGCAAAGCTGGTCAACAAAAACCAAGTTGTCATAGTAGAAAATCTTCATGTTAAAGGCATGGTTCGTAATCATTGCTTAGCTAAAGCTATTTCTGATGCTGGTTGGGGAATTTTTGTCAATTTCCTGAGCTACAAATTAGACCGCAAAGGCGGTAAGCTAGTAGAAATTGATCGATGGTTCCCTAGCTCTAAAACCTGTTCAGTTTGTTTGCATCAAGTCTCGGAAATGTCTTTAGATGTGCGCGAGTGGACTTGCTCTTACTGTGGCACTCATCACGACAGAGATGGCAATGCTGCAACAAAGTGCGATTCGTTCAGTCGAAACCGAGAAATCGGGGGATGACTGGCTTCTACAGGGTAATCCATCGGGATTGAGTTCGCACTTTAATCCCTTGTAGATGACAACTTCATACCCTTGCAGGTGAGCGTCAGTATCCTAGAAATCGTTAAGCCCTGCCCCTCAGACGTAGAGGTGAAAGCATATCCCCCACTGTAGCGACTAGCCCTCAATCGGTGAAGCGGGGATAAAAGCGGAAAGAACTACTAGCCTAAAGTGGTATCCCGTGAGCAAGTTCCTATGGATAGCAAATGCGAAGTCACTGCCTGAATCACCGTTACGGCAAACCAGCGAAATAAGGCTTTATGCGCTGGGAGTCCCAAAAGGGCATTAGTACAGGGTGGTATGAAGATTTCTATTGGCATACCTACGTTACCCAAAAACTCGGTGAAAAGGTGACATCCTAACGGAACAAAACAATGGTTATGAGGAACGAAGTAACCCATCTGATTACTCTCGGAGAGGTCGAATACTTCGAGCAGTCAGCCAAGACGAAACATCTGGATTCCCAGGTAACAGATGGTAGAGATTGAGTCAAAAGCCAACGCCTCACTGTAATGGTGAGGATATGCTAACGGACTTACGGTAATACGGATGGTATAGCGACAAGTAGCAATGAATATGTTATGAACACGGCAGAAAAACCGATGTATGAATGGAACGCTATCAACTGGCGAAAGCTAGAGCGTAACGTTTTTAAATTGCAAAAGCGGATATATCAAGCGTCTAATCGTGGTGATGTCAAGCTAGTACGCAGACTCCAGAAACTGTTGATAAGTTCTTGGGCAGCAAAAGCATTAGCGGTGCGTAGAGTTACCCAGGATAATTGCGGCAGTGCGGCTCGTTGACGCGCCAAGGAGAAATCCGAAAGCGTCACACCTGCTGAAAGCAGGTCAATAGGGAAG
>NZ_CAWPRX010000193.1:0-4174 GCF_963890365.1 Tychonema sp. LEGE 07196
GCTAGAACAATCGTGCAGCGACGCAATATTAGTTATGCAACCCAAACTTGTGAAGGAACTAAGGCGATGGATGTTTTCATGTCTCTGGTGGCGACTACCCGCAAATTAGGAATTAGCTTTTTTGAATATATGCACGACCGTATTTCTTACCTGGGAAATATTCCATCTCTAGGGACGATTATTCGTCAACAATCTTCGGTTTATTCTCTGGGTGTGTCCTGGGATGATTGAAGAAATTCAAAAAAATATAAAGGCTCTGAATTATTGGCCCTTGATTCCTGTAGTAAGTGTCGTATAAACCCACGGTTAATTGTGACTTTAGTGGCTAAAAAAGACCTGTCGGGGCGACAAGTCGCCTATAAGGCTGATAGAATAAGTCTCATAGCTCTTAAGCCTTGTTGATAATTAGGTAGTTTGTGTGGAGACAAAGACATTAATTCAACAACAACCTGCCAATTACTAGACATTGAATCGACCCATGATTCACCCCAGAGTCCAATATAAAAAGTGCTATGTCTCGCATATTTTCTGTGGCTTTCTGTTTTTCTGCCTAGATATTCTTGAACTTGCTTTGATTTAATATCTATCCCTTGAATGATACTCTTTAAGTATGATAGCGATAGCAAAATTAATAATTTACTCAATCGGTTGCCCGTTAAATTAGTCTTCTCTAGGTTATAGCCTCCGCCTTTAAAATCTCTAAAAATTTCTTCAATTCCAAATCTTTTTGCACTTATCATCAACTGCGGCTTGTATATCTGCCAAGTTGGTCAGAATATACCAAGGTTCTTCTGTGGTAAAATTTCGATATTTACCCAGCCACTTACCTGCTAGATTAAACTCCGTAATAGGTGCAGTTTTTCTAATCGTTACTTCTTGATTGAAAAAGCTATTTCCTGGCTCTAATCCTAGCATTTTTAGTTCAGCCCATAACTCCTCTTCAATCTTGATACAAACATTCTTTTTTAGTCGCAAACAGAAATCTACTTTCTTCTCCCTCAGCCAGTTGGCGAGGGTAACGCTACAAAATTCACGATCTCCTAACACGAGCAATTTATAATCTGATAAAGCGGCAAATACTGGCGTTAATACGAATTGTTGATTTTGTAATGTGCTGTTTCCTTGTTTGTCAAGCATTTTCCAATAAATAGGGCTTGCTGGATAAGTGCAGAAAGGTTACACAGCCTGGTTATGTGATCGCGCGATCGAGAAAAGTGTGCAAGATAAACAGGTAAAATAGTACAAAACCTTTGCATCACCCAGTGCGCTCGTGTACAGAAAAGCTGAGCTTGCTCCCCCCTCACCCTCCGACTTTGAACTCCCCTCATGTGGAAAGTTGTCACTCCTTAACCGTTGGGTAAAAATGGCCCAACTAATCCCGTGGGATGAATTTGAATCAGAATATGCTAAAAACTTCCCCACAGAAATGGGGGCACCCGCCAAATCGTTTAGGATGGCATTGGGGGCATTAATCATCAAAGAATAACTGGGAGTTAGCGATAGGGAAACAGTAGAACAGATCAGGGAAAACCCCTATCTACAATACTTTATTGGTCAATCAAGCTACAGTAACGAACTCCCCTTTGACCCATCTCTATTAGTTCATTTTCGGCAAAGAATTAGTCCGAATCTAATTAATAAAGTTAACGAACTAATGGTTGAAAAAATTCGCTCCATCACCCCAGCTAAACCAGAAAAAAAAAAGGATTCGGACGCCAAAAATGAGTCACCCAATCGCGGAAAATTAATCCTAGATGCTACCTGTGCCCCAGCCGAAATTACCTATCCGACCGACTTAGGACTATTAAATAAAGCCAGAGTTCATACCGAAAAAATTATAGATATCCTGTATAAACAGATCAAAGATCAAACCTGTAAAAAACCCATAACCTACCGTAATCTCGCCCGAAAAGATTACTTATTAATAGCCAAACAAAGAAGACAATCCCGCAACAAAAAAAGACAGGCAATTAAAAAACAACTTCAATATATAAAAAGAAACCTCGCTCATATTGAACAGCTAATCTAGTCAGGTGCGACCCTCGAACGCCTGAGCAAAAAGCAATATAAAACCTTGCTAGTCCTCACAGAGGTCTATCGCCAACAGCAATGGTTATTTGATAATAATAAACAGAGCATTGAGGATAGAATAGTAAGTTTAAGCCAACCCCATATCCGTCCCATAGTCAGAGGAAAAGCCGGAAAAAGCGTAGAGTTTGGAGCCAAACTATCAGCCAGTTGTTTTGAAGGATATGTATTTTTAAACCGAATGAGCTGGGATAATTTCAACGAATCAGGGGACTTAAAAGCACTCTTTAGAAGCTTATTATAGATTCACAGGATACTATCCAGAATCCGTTCATGCCGATCGTATTTATCGTACAATAGACAACCGAGCTTGGTGCAAAGAAAGAGGAATTAGAATCAGTGGACCGCCTCTAGGAAGACCCCCAGCAATCGTCAGTAAATCAAAAAAGAAGCAAGCCAAAGAAGATAAGAGGATTCGTCAGGCAATTGAGGGCAAATTTGGGCAAGGCAAACGAAGATTCGGCCTGAATCTGGTAATGACAAAACTTGACAAGACCTCGCAAACAGCCATTGCGATTACTTTTTTAGTAATGAACCTTTCTACCTGGTGGCGCCGGGTTTTTTGTGTGTTTTTATGCCGTTCGGGGAAAGCAATGCCTGTTTTTGGGTTTTATATAATCTACACTTATGTTTTCCTCAAGTTGAAGCCGGAAAAACTCATATTTAACTCTGGTTGAATATATCGATCGCTTCTGTTATTGGTTTGCGATCAATTATTCAGCAAGCCCTAAATAGGAATAGCTCTTTTTCGCCAAATCATGCTGACCATCAAAATATTATTGGATTGCCATTTGGTTCGGTCTATTGCTAAATATACAACCTTATTCTGTTTGACAGTACCTTGAATCCAACCAATTACCAGTGACAGCCAAATATCATCTAGACCCCATTCATCGTCCGATAAAAATCTCTGAACTTTTTTTCTTCTACTTTCAAATTTAATGGGCATCGCTAGTTTTGTCGCTATGCTTTCTAATGTGACTTCTTTAATCGATTGCACTACTTGAATCAATAAAATTGTCAATAAGTAATTAGAACGTGTCAGCTTTTCTGACAAATGGGCATGATATAATTCTGGTATCATTTAATTGTTTTTGGGTAAGAAGCTTTCTTACCCTATCTTTTTTGATGCGATTTGTCTAGGATTGCCTCCCTGTCTGTTTTTCAGGCAACCTGTCACCCCGTCAGAAAAAAGACTATGACATTCTTGATTTTATGATTAATAATATGTCATATTCTACCATGCTGTGCCTAGATTGTGAACCTTCTTTTTTTACTGTTACCCCGATTTATTGAGCGGATACGAATTCAGAGACTATTTGTCATCAGTTAATCATGACAAAGAACCTGAAAATTGGTCAATCACTTGTATTTTATTTGCTCCCAATGCTCCCGAACAAAATCCCGTTGAAGATATTTGGTTACAAGCTAATTTTTTTTTACGAAAGTATTGGTATTTATGTAAGTCTTTTAAGATCATCAAATATTTGGAGAGAGTTTTTCACCAAAGAACATAAATTTGATTTTCCCAAAATTCATCAGTACACCTATACAGAGAAAATCATTTAGGATTGCTATAGCTAATTTTTAGGACATTTTGCTAAAAACAGCATAAAATGCTAAAAAGGTATTTTGTAGTTACACAATAAATCAATCATGAACAATCGATTTTATCAAAATTTAAAACCGGAGCAATTTAAACGGAGATTTGGTATCCAGATTCAAACCTTTAAAGAAATGGTTAACACTTTAGAAGAATTCCGGCTAGAAAATCCTCAAGATAAACGAGGAAGCCTTGATCGCCTTAACTCTTGAAGAACAAGTTTTAGTGACCTTGGAATATTGGCGAGAATATCGAACCTATTTTCATATGGGGACAAATTGGGGAGTATCCGAATCAACGATTTGCCGAATTGTAACTAACATTGAATCAACTTTAATGAAAACGGGAAAGTTCCGTATTCCGGGGAAAAAGGCATTACTCAAAGACTCTGATTATCCATAAATTGTGGTGATGGATGTCACAGAAACCGCTATTGAACGACCTAAAAAAAACAGAAGAGATATTCCTGTGGCAAGAAGAAAT
>NZ_CAWPRX010000194.1:0-4149 GCF_963890365.1 Tychonema sp. LEGE 07196
GACTCCAAGGATGGACGACGCTTCTTTGGGTGGGACGTACCTGACAATAGCTTTTTCCTCAACTCTTGTTTGATTATCTCATATTGTCCGGCGATGTCCGGGGATTTTTTTATTTAGTTAGTTCTCCTGAACTCAGCGCCCGGAGGTGGTGCCCTGCTGTAAGGTCGATCGACCTACAGCACAACCCAACTCAAAATTGTATCAAAGAACTCGACCAAAACTTCCACTTTGCGATCGCACAACTTCCGTGTTATCGTTCCATTTCTCCACCCATTCCCGATCGTGACCACATCTACCGAAAACTTCTACCTAGGCGATATCGCCTCCAACTTTCACTTTGCAGGCCCGCTGCTAGACTTTGAAGAAGAAATCCAAAATCAATCTCCCTTTCATGATTTAGACTACCTGACAGGGGAAATTAAAAGGGGATTTCTAGACTACGTGCGGCAAGGAATCATGCTGGACGCGATCAGAAAACTGCGATTGTACAAACACAAATTCAAAACTTTTAAAAGTTACTGCGAACAAGCATTAGGCAGACAGTATTTTTACTGCACACAAATCATCAAATCTGCTGGCATTTGCCTGCGCTTAATCAAAGCCGGATTTGAGATTTTGCCAAGCTGTGTCGCTCAAGTTGTGCCTTTGTTCAAACACGCAGTTACAGACCAGTACGGTGACTGTGCTTTAGAGGAAAAGTGGCAAGAAGTGGTGGATGTCATCCCCAAAGAAAGGATTACGGCAGTAACTATTGCCGAAACTGTTGACAACAATCCCAACCTCCGGCTCAAGCAAATTCGCATCAAAACCGATACCTACGACCTTTTAACCAAAAAGGCGGCCGCCGCAGGAATGTCAGTTTCGGAATTTTTGGCGAGGTTGGTTGACGAATATAACCCTAGAAACCTAGAGCAGCCAGCGGAACACACTCCCGAACAAGAGGAGATTTTAGACCAGTTGGACGCGGAATTTAAGAAGCCGGCAGCGGAACAGTCTGCAACTGCAGCTAAAGGTAAAGTTAAATCTAAAGGTTTTGGAGGTAAAATTGAGCCGAAAGGTGCTAAAAGGGAAGTTAATGCGAAAAGTTCAGAAAGTGAAATTAAGGCGAAAAGTTCAGAAAGTGAAAATAAGTTGAAAAATCAGAGAACTGAAATTTTAGCAGAGAAACAGTCCAATTTATTTAAGGAGAAAAATAATGAAATCCTCAGCCCAAAATCCTATCATGCGTCAACTGAAGCTGATGGAGGCTCAATTAAGCGAGATTCAGTGCCAACTGATTAAAGCCACTGTGTTGAATTGGTGGCAAATTGTTTTGCCTGACGGACAAAAGATTGCGATCGAGCACGCGGGCGGCGGACACTGGATTTTTCGGGCTAACGGGCTGGAGAAATCGCATCCTGAAGTGCGTAAAGCTGTGTTAATGGCGATCGCCGAAGGTTGCCGCAAGTAATCTACAGATCTCGGGCGCGGCACGGTGCCGTGTCCCCGATCTAGTGGAGTAGGGGATTTGACAGGATGTTGGGTTGATTTGGGGATGTACGGGGGCGATACCTTCGGTCTGCTTCGCTTACGGCATTAGTATCGAGATTGGTTAAAAGTGCGATCGGAATACCCCAACTGTGCGGCAAAGTTTAAGATTCCGGCCTTGTGGGATGATGGCTGGTGTCAACGATTTATTCTGGGGTTTGAGAAGATGGCTGAGTATCAGAAATCTTGTTGATTTCTTGAGACAATAAAGTTCTGTATGCTTGCTGAGGATGAGTTGGTTCGTTAGGATACCGTGCCTCTAATAAGCCTTGTTTTAACATCGGATTTACATAGTGGTTCCTGACACTATTTGGCGCACGACCCAATAAATCAGCTAATGTTCGGAGTTGTAAGTAATGTTCGGAGCAAATCTCTAAAATAACCTGCTCGACAAGCTCTTTGCTGGTGCGACCTTTGTCGCGAATTGGTGCAGCAATTTTTCGCAGATCCTCGTAATGTTCGGAGCTAGGCTCGTAATGTTCGGAGCTAGGCTCGTAATGTTCGGAGCTAGGCTCGTAATGTTCGGAGCTAGGAAGCAGTGAAAGCAAATTCGATTCACCTTTATTTGGTAGAGCATACAGAGTTCCACGCCCCCGACCAGAGCGTTCTAACCAACCATTATTGACGAATCGCTTGAGACATTCCCCTATATCTCTAGGGTGTTCTCGGCTGTAACACTGAATGTCAGCATTGCTAATTGCTCCTGATTGATGCGCCAATATCAAAATAATGCGCTCTAATTCTGTCAGTTCGCAATAGTCATCTCCCACGATTTCCCTTAATTCTTGTTCGACATTTTCGGGAATCATGCTCACCATTGGTAAAGCAACCAAAGTCATCTCTAACTCTAAGTTCTCTGATACCAAAGGAAACCATTGCTGCTCTATCCAAGCGCGGATCATCTTTCCAAAGCCAGATCCTGCTTTTTCTCCTAAGCCTAGCATTTGAAACATTTTTTGCAAATTAGGGTTGCGAGGATCGCTAACGCCACCTTCGTAAAGCTGCTGAAGAGAAATTCTCAGACGACCCGGATTAGAAAACGAAAAACCATTTTTGTACTTAGTAATTATTAAAGGGCGAGTTGATTGATGATCTGCATGAATAAGAGTGTTGACTAAAGCCTCTCGCAATGCTTCGTGCACATGAGTTTCGCCACGACGCACGGCATCTTTGTCTAGTTGAAAAGGAACATCTAAATCATTAACTAAACGAGTATAAACGCGATAGTAGAAGTTAAATAAATTAGGTTCCCACTTGCCATCAAGTGTTAGTCTGTAAGTCCACCGTGTTTCTGGATCGCCAGAAAGTTGCTCCTGATAATCAAGTTGGTAGTGAGGCAGTGCATCTAAAATGCTTCGTTCCCGACCAAACATCAACAAACCAGCAATAGTTAACCCTTCTTTACCCGTGCTGCGATCGCGACTCCATCCTCCTAACTGACGCAACAAGTCCAAATCGTCTAATGCCAGCCAAGGATGATCCGGTTCTCTAGAGCTAAACCGTTGACGAAAGGATTTTAATGTTTCTGCATCGATATCGCTAAGGTCGAAACCTTCTAAAATTTGGATATCTTGAGGTGCATCATTGGCATCGCGCAGCATTTGGCGAACTTCAGCATCAGTGCAGCGGTAATCCCCCTGATGATTGCGCTTATATGTCCCAATCATGGGATTATTGTTAATAAAAACCGGGCGTTGGGTTCTTGTTGCTCTGGGAATTTTAATGACAACTAAATTATGAGCTTCTATCTTCAAAGTTTGCAAGTCAGAATTGCCACAAATTGGGAAGTTGAGTTTTTGCGAATTATTATGATTATTCCAAAACTCTTGAATTAAAATATTAGGATTGCGGACACCTGAAACCTCAAACCCTGTGCGAGTTTCTTTAACCCCAAGAACAATATAGCCGCCATCTGTATTAGCAAATGCTGATACTGTTTCCCAACTGCTTTTGGGAAAACCACCGTCAGCAGACTTAAATTCAATGTCTTGGTCTTCTCCAAGGTTTATGCGATCGAGTAATGTTTCTAAATCCATTTCCTTCTCTCTAAAGCAGAGTTAATAACCTAGCTATAAAGTTTAGAAAGCTATGGACACAACTGGACTCGAACCAGTGACCCCTACGATGTCAACGTAGTGCTCTAACCAACTGAGCTATGCGTCCTCACGAATTAATAAATTAGCACAACATTCGATCGCCTGTCAAGCATAAATATTCAAAAATTTATCGACTCCCGCCCAAGAAACCCGGTTTTTCACCAATATCAAGGGCTGCAAGCAAATATTTTCCGCAAAAAACCCGGTTTCTGCATCCCGTTCGATCGCCCCTACAACCCAATTCCCCGCCAAATCTTCACAGTTCGATCGCCCGAACCGCTAGCCAAACACCCCCCATCAGCACTAAAGGCCACCGACAAAACCTCCCCCTCGTGTCCAGTCAGAAGTTCCAGCAAACCCCCCGTCGCTGCATCCCACAAATAAATCGAACCATCCCGACTCCCCGTCGCCAAAACCCCACCATCCGGGCTAAACGCCACACACAAAACATCCCCAGAATTGTCCCTCATACTCCGCAGCAGCGTACATTCCCCCCCTGCATCCACCCCCCACAACTTCGCCGTAC
>NZ_CAWPRX010000195.1:0-43529 GCF_963890365.1 Tychonema sp. LEGE 07196
AGCTCTCGAAGAGAGGTACTAGATTGGTATCAGGGGAATAGAAAATCTACATAGAGTAGGAGGTTCGCTCAAACGACTGAGGAGAGCGCAGAACCAACTGTGGCAAGGGTCAACAGTAGAAGCCATAAGTAGTTAAGCAAAATTAATTACATAATTATCTCCAAATTCTTTAAGAATTCTTTCTACAGATGAAACAAGAGATTGCCAGCTAGAGTAGGCATCTATTTCGATCCATTGATATTTTATAAACCGCCACAAAATCTCAATTAAATTCAATTTAGGTGAATAAGTCGGCAATTCAAATATAGTTAAACCGCGTTCTTTCCATTCTTCAATTTTCTCAAATATGCCATTGTTAGTATGAATAGAAGCTTGATCTACTACAATAAATGTTGGTCGCTCCACCACAGCAAAGAAAGTATCTATGCAGGCTATAATTACAGAGCGAATTAATAGTCTGCTCTGAAACATAAGCATGAAGAGTGTTTTGCCGATTCATGATTCCCAAGACATTTAAACGCTTAGTTCTACGACTATCAATTGACAAATATTCACCAATATCTTGCCATCCATAAGGGACACAAGGGATGCCACAAAATCCGGACTCATCCAAATAGTATAAATCAATTTTCCCCTCATCTTCTAGTTGTTTTAATTCTGACAACTTTTCTTTTTTTTCCTTGTATTCTATGGGGTCTGGCTTGCCGCCAACACCTCGACGCATCCTATGCCAACTCATTCTTTTTTTTTAATTATTCTCTTAATTGTTTCGGTACTTATATTAATAGACCATTCTTTTTTGATTTTTTGTACTACTTCCTTTAATTGTTTTGGTTGCAATTTTACCCAGTCTCTGATTTGATCTGATTGTGCGGAATTAAATGTTTCTTTTCTGCCTCTACCGGGTTTATTATATAATCCGAGCATTCCCTCATATTCCCATCGATTCAACCAGTTATACATGGTCTTATAACTAACTTTAAAAATTTTCATCAAATTTTTATTTTTGATATTTTGTGAAAGCAAAATTAAAAATTGTGCTCTTTGACGCACTTGATGATGTCTGCTTTCGCGATAAATTCGGTTTAGCAATTTCAACGAAAGTGGATTGATATCTCGAAGTAAAAACATATAAAATTTCTTTGAATACAAGTTGATATTTTCAGTATATCATATTAGTTGATTTGTGTAATTAATTTTGTTGAGGTACTTAGCCGAATTTGTTGGTGTTGCGAGTAAAGGGAGTGAAAGGTTCCAGAAATATCTGCGAAAACATCAGTCAAGAATCCCAGATTACCAGAATTATCAACAGCAGGGTATTGACATTGGTTCGGGAGCTGTAGAGTCTTTAATTAAACAGATTGGAGCAAGAATTAAGATTGTAGGTGCACAGTGGAACGAAAAAAATGTGCCTCAAATTTTAAGACTGAGATGTGCGTATTTAAATAATGACATCAAGCTAGGTGTTTCTGCTTAGTCAAAAAGTGGGATGCTCCCTGATGATGACTATAAACGGAAACCATAGTGACAAAGTTTTGGTAAGAGCTGTTGCCACCTGTTAAGGTGCTTTTAATACTTTTTCCGTCCATTGCCATCAATTCTCCTTCGTCTATTGATAATGTTTGTTTACACCACACATTAAAAAGAACTGCTAAAATCTCAAAATCTAATGCTTGAATTATATTTCTAAACGTTGAATCTGATGGAAACCGAATATCAGGCGGGAGAGCCAATAATTTTATGAGGTTTTTTCGAGGATTTTTTGTAAATTCTACCAAGGGCTTATACCCCCAATATCCCGTGCAACTACCCAACAAAATTATTGTTAATATCAGCCAAAGTTCATGTCTAATACCTCTCGAATGTCGATGGTCTGGAACAGCTTTAATTGCTTCAATTAAATTCATTGCTAATTCACCCCATAATTATAGTTTACCCGTCCGGGGCAGACTTGATTACCTCTTCTATCATACCTTTTTCCCCTGACAATTAATCCACCCTGCTAGCCCCCCCTTGTAAAGGGGGGGGACAAGAACACTGTTGCATTCTTTTTTAAAATTGGTATAATATCAATTCCTCTCTTCATCGTCCTGTATTCATTTCTCTCTGTGTTCTCTGTGTTCTAGTAAGGTTAAATCATTCCGATGCAACCGGAAACGATATAAAGGTCGATCGCACTTTGCAAACAATAAAAAACCCCCAACGGGGGTCATATTAATTTCTGGTGGGGCAGGCAAGAAGGCTGCCCCTAAGTAGAACTACCTACAGGTTCAAATCACGTACAACAGTACAAACAAAACAATCCAAATCACATCGACAAAGTGCCAGTAAATCTCCGTAGCTTCGATGCCAAAGTGGTGTTCGCTAGAATAATGACCTTCCACGCGCGATCGCCAAACTACCCCGGCCATCAGCAGCACTCCAAACGTAACGTGCAAGCCGTGAAAAGCAGTCAAAACGTAAAAGCAACTAGCGTACAAATTAGTTGTCAGGCCAAACTCTAAATGAGTGTATTCGTAAACCTGACCGCACAAGAAAACAACGCCCATGAGGATAGTTGCAAGCAACCAATTCCGCATACCCGCCACATCGTTCTTTTTGATTGCAGTATCGGCATTGTGAATCACAAAACTGCTAGCAATCAAAATTATAGTATTAATTCCCGGCAGCAATAACTCGCGATCGGGCGTACCTTCAGGCGGCCACGCCGGGGCCATCGCTCGATAAATCAAATAGGCCGCAAACATACCGAGAAAAATCATGCCTTCAGCGCCCAAGAACACAATCACCCCTAAAATTCGGTGGTCGGGATGCTCTTCGTGCCCTTCTATTTCGGCGCTGTGGTGGTAATTGAGAGCTGTTTTTGCTGGATCTATCGTTGGAATTTGTTGCATGATAAATTGCTAGTTGGTAATGGGATTTTGAAGTCATTAGTCATTAGTCATTAGTCATTAGTCATTAGTCATTAGTCATTAGTCATGTTTTGCTGTCGCCTCCGAGCTTTCCGTACAATGTCATCAGTCCGATGGAAGAAGTCATTAGTCATCAGTCATCAGTCATGTTTTGCTGTCGCCTCCGAGCTTTCCGTACAACGTCATCAGTCCGATGGAAGAAGGAAGAAACAGAAAAAATTTATCGGTACATCGCTGCTGTGCGGTCAAAAGTCATTAGTTGCAAGTTCTCCTATTGCAACGAGCAATAACTAATGACTAATGACTAATGACTGATGACTCATGACTGATGACTAATTGTCATCTTGACTTTCATCCGCAGGAGAATCAGCTTTTGTTTCTGATTCAGGAGCGACTAAAGTTGCAGTACCGCCAAAGAAAGTTGAAGCTTGAGCCTCTGCAATCGGAATACCTTCTTTCTTGGCGTTGCGGGTGGCATTTTCCCTCAACTTCAGCCTGAGACGTTCCCCAGTATGCTGAATTTTTTCCATGCCGTAATCGTAAGGCCCGGTTGCTAATACCGGCACTCCTTCAAAATTTTCGATCGGCGGTGGGGAAGTCGTCATCCATTCCAAACTCAAAGCTTCCCAAGGATTGTCGCCTGCTTTCGGGCCGTATCTCCAGCTCCAAATCACGTTAACAATAAACGGGATTGTCGAGACTGCCAGCATATAAGCGCCGATCGTACAAATGACATTAATCGTGGTAAATTTCGGGTCGTACATTGCCACCCGCCGGGGCATTCCTTGCATCCCCAAAGCGTGCATTGGCAAGAAAGTTACAGTAAAGCCCACATAGGTTAAAACAAAGTGAACTCTACCCCAAAATTCGTTAAGCATCCGCCCCGTCATTTTGGGGAACCAGTGGTAAAAAGCAGCGTAAATTCCAAACACTGAGCCGCCAAACAGCACGTAGTGTAAGTGAGCGACGATAAAATAAGTATCGTGAACGTGAATGTCAAAAGGTACGGAAGCTACCATGATCCCGGTGATGCCGCCGAGGACGAATGTTGAGATAAAACCCATCCCAAATAGCATGGCGCTAACTAGGCGGAGTTTTCCTCCCCAAATAGTGGCCAACCAGCTAAATATTTTAATCCCAGTGGGCACGGCGATGATCATAGTTGTGATCATGAAAAACATCCGCAGCCAGCCAGGAGTGCCGCTGGTGAACATATGGTGCGCCCACACGATTAAGCCCAAAAAGCTGATCGCGAGACTGGAATAGGCGATCGCCAAATAACCAAAAATTGGCTTGCGCGAATGCACCGGCAAAACTTCTGAAATCACCCCAAAAAAGGGCATGATCATAATGTAAACTGCCGGGTGCGAATAAAACCAGAATAAATGCTGGTAGACGATGGGATCGCCGTTACCTGTCGGGTTAAAAAATGCCGTCCCCGCTAACAAGTCAAACGACAGCAAAATCAAAGCTGCAGCTAACACGGGAGTAGCAATTAAAGTCAGCGCTGCCGTCGCAATCATTGCCCAGCAAAACAAAGGCATTTCATTGAGACTCATGCTCGGAACCCGCATCGTGAAGATGGTAACGGCAAAATTCACCGCTCCCAAAATCGAAGAAGTTCCGAGAATCAAAACGCTGAGAATCCAAATTTCTTCTCCCGCTTGAGCAGTAACTAAGCTCAAAGGCGGATAGGAAGTCCAACCTGCCTGCGGAGCTCCCACCAAAAAACTGCTCAGCAGCAATACGCCGCCTACTGGAATTAACCAAAAGGCAACCGCATTCAGCTTGGGAAATGCCATGTCTTTTGCCCCAATCATTAAGGGGATCAAAAAGTTAGCAAATCCGGCTCCCGCTGGTACGATCCACAGGAAAATCATCACCGTGGCGTGAACGGTAAATAAACTGTTGTAGAGTTCGGGGGTGACAAAATCGCTATCGGGGGTGGCGAGTTCGGTTCGCACTATTGTCGCCATCACGCCGCCGATTAGATAGAAGACAAAAGTTGTAACTAGGTATTGAATGCCGATTACTTTGTGGTCGGTACTAAAACCGAAGTAATCTCGCCAATGTCTGTCGGCCGGCGCTGTGCCGCGAGCCTCAAGGTTGGCTGTTTCTTGGAACTGTGCTTGTGTCATAAGAACAATATAAAGGCTTCCTAGTTTGCCGTGAAAACTTCAATCTTAGTTTGCAGTAATTTTTTCAATTTTTTCTACCCTCGGGAGCCGGACTAAAGTCCTGACTGCGAACCTTTTTGCAGTAAGGATTTTAGTCACTGCTATCTTGGGGAGCCGGACTAAAGTCCTGACTGCGAAACTTTTAGATGAAGGTACGGACTATTTTTAGTGATGGTTTGGGTGAAGTTTTTCTAGGGTTTCTGGATTAATTTTTATTTCCCTGACGTAGGGAGCTAAAAATTCTCCGTCTGACATTTCCCCAGGATTAATTGCTATTGCTTCCTCTAAGTTTTGAGTGCTAGCAATTTGCTGTTCCTTCACCCAACTATCGAAGTCTTCGGGGGTGTGAACGAATGCTAAAGCTTTCATCGCTCCGTGATAAGCGCCGCACAATTCTGCACAAACAACCCGGTATTCGCCGACTTTATTTGCTGTGAATCTCAGTTCGCTGGGCCGGCCGGGAATTGCATCTTGTTTGAGGCGAAATTCCGGCATCCAAAATGCGTGCAGCACGTCTTGAGCTGCAATATTTAGCTGCACGTCGCGGTTGGCTGGCATATGCAGTTCGCCGGAACTAACGCCGCTTTCTGGATAGCTAAAAATCCAGGCGTACTGCAAGCCCATGACGTTTACAACTAAGTCTGGTGCTTTGTTTTCATTTTTTGGGGATGCGCCAACGCCAAGAGCAACGAGCTTTTGAGAGGGAATTTTAGGGGCGTTTTGGGGTGTATCTGACAGTGTGGCCGCGATCGCACTTCCGCGCATTTGAGATTGCGATTGCATGGTGCCGTGGTCGTGATTGCCCATCGGATCGAGGCCTCCCATTGAGTTGTAAATCTCAAAACTGTAGACTCCGATTCCTAAAATTATCACCGCTGGCACGGCTGTCCATAGAATTTCTAAAGGAAAGTTGTCATGCCAAGGCGGGCCGTCTGTGTTGTCTCCTTTACGGCGGCGGTATTTAATTGCAGCAACGATCAGCAGTCCCTGAACCATGATAAATAGTCCGGTGGAAATGGTCATCATTGTGTTGAAGAGTCCGTCTACCTGGGATGCCTCCTCAGATGCGGCGATCGGCATTAAACCATGATTCTGCCCGTACCAGAGACTGATCAGAGTCACTCCGATGCCGGCGAGCATGGTGATGATGGAACTTGGAATGTTCACGCTGGTACCTTAGTAGTAGCGACACTTCTTCGCTTGAACAATTAGGGAAGCAACTCTGGGTTGTCAATTTTTAATTGTAAATTGACATTTTGAGTGCAATCCCTATCTTAATGCTTACTTAAGGCTTATACCATTTTTGATTGCTGCTGATTTGATATTTTTGATGTGGAATGACTTATGCTCTAAGGGTTTGGAGCTAAGAGCAGCGGTTACATTTTTTTGTGAAACTGAGATGAGTTTTTTTGGGAGATCGCTCGTTCAGATTAATACGGCTTATGTTCCTTGACAAAACTTAGAAAATATGGTAAACAATTTGTGTTTTTTGTTACTAAACTTGAGATTGTTTCTCAAACACCATTAAATGCTGCTGGGGTAACATATCTTTTGTCTCTTTCCATACTAAACCGACGGCGGCCATTTCTTTTTTTACCTGTTTTTGGGTCATTTTGTGCAAGCCTTTAATGGGAATCATTGGATTTTCGCCCCGATACTCGATCGATACCGCGCGCCCTCCCGGCTTGAGTGCTTTGACAATTCCTTCCATCATTTCTCTAGGATATGCAAACTCGTGATAAGCATCCACCATCACAACTAAATCCACGCTATTTTCCGGCAAATTCGGATTGTCTAGACTGCCCAAAACTGGCTCAACATTAGTGATATTTTTTTCTTTTTTGTTCAACTCAATAAAATTGAACATCTCCGGCTGCACGTCAACCGCAAAAACCTTTCCTTCGGGAACTAGGGCAGCGATGCGAAAGCTAAAATACCCGGTTCCGGCTCCAATATCTGCTACAATATCAGTTGGTTTTAAATCGAGATTGTTGACTAATCGAGCGGATTTTTCTTCC
This sequence comes from Tychonema sp. LEGE 07196, assembly GCF_963890365.1. Classification (NCBI taxonomy): domain Bacteria; kingdom Bacillati; phylum Cyanobacteriota; class Cyanophyceae; order Oscillatoriales; family Microcoleaceae; genus Tychonema; species Tychonema sp. LEGE 07196. Next base: position 7,108 of record NZ_CAWPRX010000195.1, read on the forward strand.
ATACCGCGAGATGGTCTTTCCAGCCAACCAGCGCCTTCATATCCCATGACTTGGGCAATTTCTCGACCCATATAAAATTTGCCGATTCCATCGGGATTGTGGACTGTTCGCTGCTGATAAATGGTGTCGCTATTGGCGGTTTTACTTGCTTCTGCTGCTGCACAGGCATTGAGCGGCAACAGGCAAAGAATTGTCAAAATTATTACTGTTAAGGGTTTCATTAATTTTGCGGTTTTTTTCACGATTTTACTGATTTTGTGTTTAAATTTATTTCTCGTCCCCTCGCTCTGCCTCGGTAATATCGAGAAGAGTTCAAGATTTAACTGACAGCGGATTCTAATAATTTGATTGTACCAGAATTTGCATCGATTTCGACTTCTTTGCCGATCGGCAACGTGAACTTATCCCGAATGTGTCCCGTCATTGAGCCGTACCACGCGGGAATATTCAAGGGGCGAATCCGATCCGTCAACACTTGATCTAAGGTTAAGGACTCTTGCGGTTTTTCAGCTTCGCACTTGGTACACTGTCCGAAAATAAAACCGGATATTTTATCGAGAATGCCCGCTAATTTAAGCTGCGTCAACATTCGATCGATTCGATAAACTTCTTCGCTAACTTCCTCGACAAACAAAATACTATTTTCCCATTCCGGCAAATAAGTAGAGCCTACCATTGCTGCAATTACTGATAAATTGCCGCCGATTAGTTTTCCCCTAGCTGTGCCGCGCCGGATAACTTGAACTTGCACGCTTTGGGAGTTTTGCATGGTGACAGCACCTCCGTCAAACAAAACTTTTTTGACGTAATTTACTGTAAAGGGACTCCAACTTGAGACACCTAAAGGGCCGTGAAAAGTAACTATATTAGTTTTAGCATAAATCGCTAATAAAAGCGCTGTAATATCGCTAAATCCCATAATTATTTTGGGATTGTTGCGGATAATATTATAATCTAGGAGCGGCAAAATTCGGTTGCAGCCCCAGCCGCCCATCCCGGTAAAAATAGCTTGCACTGAGTTATCGGCAAAGGCGCTGTTGACATCGGCGGCGCGATCGGCATCCTTCCCTGCTAAATAGCCGTAGCGGTCGTAAAAATGCTCTCCCAGTTTAACTTTTAAACCCAGGTTATCCAATACTTTAAAAAAATCCAGGATTTCTTTTTCGTAACTGAAAGCGGCAGGATTGATTAAAGCAACTGTATCACCGACTTGCAGGCGGGGAGGCTTAATAATTGTTTGGGGGAAAATGTTGTTTTGGGCGATAGGCAAAAGTATCGTGCCAATAGCAGTCAACCCAAAAGTTTTGAGCAGATAGCGGCGGGGGATCGTCATAAATGTTATACCATTTTTAAATTAAGTGAAATTTTAGATACTTCGGCTTCGCGAGCGTACGAGTTTTAGATTTTAGATTTGAGGAATTGTTAATTAATTGGTGAATACTTTACTCGCTTGAGAACGGCTATAGATAACTTCTGCTATAATTGTATATTGAAATTGCTGCCAGCCCAGTTAAAAATTGCCAGTTTAACATGAAAACAGACACTAACATCTCAGCTAAAAAATCCTGGGCTAAAGCTTTAGCCACTCCGGCTGCGGAGTTTCCGTTGACTCAGCTATCGGTTAAAAGCGGTAAAATTCCCGACGGATTGCGCGGCAGTCTCTATCGCAACGGGCCCGGACGTTTGGAACGCGGCGGCATGACTGCGGGACACTGGTTTGATGGCGACGGTGCAATTTTGGCAGTTCATTTTACCGATGTCGGTGCTGCTGCTGTTTATCGCTACGTGCAAACAGCGGGATATCAAGCTGAAGAAAAAGCTAATAGATTTATCTACACTAATTATGGCATGACAGCACCGGGGCCTGCGTGGTTGCGGTGGACTAAATCTGTTAAAAATGCTGCCAATACTTCAGTTTTCGCTTTACCCGATCGCCTTTTGGCATTATGGGAAGGCGGCCCGCCTCACAGCCTAGATTTGCAAACTCTGGAAACTAAAGGAATCGACAATTTAGGCAATTTAGATAGTAAATTTTCTTATTCAGCTCACTGCAAGCGCGACCCGATTACTGGCAATATTTTTAACTTTGGAATTACCAGCAGTGCGAGTCCCAAGTTAAATTTGTATAAAAGCGATTGTACGGGCAAAATCGTGCAAAAAGCAACTATTCCTTTAAAGGGGATTTCTCTCGTACACGATTTTGTTTTGGCCCGAAAGTATCTAATATTTTTTGTGCCGCCGATTCGACTCAATGTTTTGCCAGTGTTAGCTGGAATTAGTAGTTATGGCGACTCGTTTGACTGGAAACCTGAGTTAAAAACGCAGATATTAGTTATTGATTCGGAAACTCTATCTTTAGTTAGTTGCGGCGAAACTGATGCTTGGTTTCAGTGGCACTTTGCTAACGGTTTTGTCAAGGAAGATGGTTCGGTGGCGGTAGATTTTGTGCGTTTCGCTGACTTTCAAACTAATCAGCGACTGAAAGAAGTACCGACAGGTGAAACTCGCACTGACGCGGAAGGTTCTCTGTGGCGGGTATGTTTAAATCCTGAAACTGCCGAGGTGATAGCAGCCGAACAATTGCTGGATAAAGCTTGCGAGTTTCCGGTTGTACCTGCTTCCGAAATTGGTCAAGATTCGCGGTATATTTATCTGGCAATGTATCGGCCTGATGTTGATATTGTAGCGGAACGTTACGGGGCGATCGCCCGTTTGGACACACAAACCCGAAATCTCACAATTGCCGATTGCGGCGAAAATCGCTATCCCACAGAACCCGTCTACGTTCCAGATATTTCCTCGGAGAAAGGTTGGATTTTGACAGTTGTTTATGATGGGAATTCTGATAGCAGCGAAGTCTGGATATTTGACAGCGACGGACTAAACAGCACTCCTATTTGTCAGCTAGAATTGCCCGGTGTCATACCTTTGAGCTTTCACGGTACTTGGAAATCCGCCTGATGAGAAAATTGTAAAGAAGTGTTGCGGAAGATTTATTAAAAATTGTTGCCACTTTTCTGTCAAGTTGTTAAGGTGTGTGTAGAAGCGAAAAACTCATATCTAGGAGGTATGTGATTGATGCTCTATATTGCTCAAAAATCCCCGGCGAATATAATTCGCGGCTGCACAAACAAAGTCCGCCTGCGCTGACTAACCAAACAGGGGAATTAAGCCAACCAAATTCGGTAAGATTTCTTACCTTGTTTTACAATCTCAAGTTTATCTGCTTGAGTAAGGTATAGCAGCCAGATTTCTGGCAAATTTCTGGCAAATTTCTGGCAAATTTCTGGCAAATTTTTAGCAAATTTCTGCCAACCAAAAGTTTAGAGGACTTATGCACAAACTCTGTTTGTACGGTTCGCCCACAAGCACCTTACAGCAATACCACATCGAAGGATTTTTTGCATAAGTCACGGTTTAGTTGAGTTTAACTCGCGCGCGCGTTGGCGATTCAAAAGTTTTGAATTAACTCCACAAAATTCATAACTCGCAACTTATAACTCCGCGCGCGGCGATCACTTCAAATCCAGAGGGTTTAATGTATGCAACTTCAAGGAAAAACAGCTCTAGTGACAGGAGCTTCGCGCGGAATTGGGCGATCGATCGCCCTAGAATTAGCGCGACAAGGAATCAAACGCTTGGTAATAGTAGCGCGCAACCGCCGGCAATTAATTGAACTGGCAGAGGAAATCGATGTTTTTGGTACAGAAATAGTGCCGTTAGCTTTAGATTTAACTCAGTCAGTAGCGGTGAATATTGCGATCGCCCAAGCTTGGCGCGATTGCGGCCCAATTCACCTGCTAGTCAACTGTGCGGGCGTAGCGCACCAAGCATCATTCTTGCGTTCCCCGCTACCGTTAATCGAGGAAGAAATCGCCTTAAATTTGCTCGGAACCTACACAATTACCCGCTTGATTGCGAAGCGAATGGCGGCGCAAAAAGAGGGAACAATTGTCAATGTTTCGAGCTTGATGGGCAAAATTGCGGCTCCGACAATGGCGACGTATTCTGCTACAAAATTTGCAATTTTGGGATTCACCCAAGCCTTGCGTAGCGAGTTAACTCAGTACAATGTTCGAGTCACAGCTTTATTGCCATCTCTAACAGATACCGACATGGTGCGAGACTTGGAACAATTTCGCTGGGTAGTGCCCACAACTCCCGAAAAAGTTGCCCTAGCGCTTGTGGCGGGATTGCACAAAGATGCGCCGGAAATCTTGGTGGGATACCAAAGTCATTTAGCAGTTTTGTGTCACCGAATTGCTCCTTGGTTGCTAGATTTTGTGTTGCGGATGGCAACTCCAAAACTTCGCAATGGAGCGCGGGACGATCGCAAATTGCGCGAGGCTTAGGCTAACGGGCGATCGACTAATATGATGTCTAGTCGATTACCGTAACAAAAACCGTTTGTAGTGCGGACGACCGTCCGCACTACAAACCTGTTAATTTATACCAATTTCAAAAAATAATGCAACAGTATTCTTGTCCCCCCCCGCGAGCTCGGGGGGGCTAGGGGGGGGTCAAAGAGTATTGCATGATTTAGAGAAATGGTATTACAACCAATTGCCAACTAAAATATATGTCGCCCAAATATTCGCCGGCTCATATCTTTCCAACAGAGACTTTTGTGCAAAATGCAGCGCTTTTGCCCTAGTCATGCCGGGTTTCGACAGTTCCTCATAAAACCGTAACATCAGTTCCGTATTTGGTGCATCCTGCGCTTCCCACAAAGTTGATAAAGTGCTGCGCGCCCCCGCACGCACCGCTATTCCCGCAAGTCCTAAAACTGCTCTGTTATCTCCCGATGCAGTTTGACAAGCACTCAAAACAAGCAATTCAATATTAGTTTGCTGCTGCGGAGTTTCGGTTTCAATTAAATTAGCGATATCTTGACCTTTCAGGAGTTTTTGGTAAGCCACAATATAGGTTTCATCTGGGTCTGAACTGAATTCGCCGTGAGTTTTTAGGTGTATTGCTGAAAAGTTGCCTGTTTGGAGCTTATTTTGAATATTGGCTTTGGTGAAATTTGCCTCAAGCAGGGGTTGACTGGCGGGAACTTTTTGGCTAATTCCTTCTAATTCTTCCTTTAATTTTTGGATGGTTTCAAACTGTTTACCGTCAATGTTTTGCGATTGACCGATGCCGCCGACGAAGACTTTGAGTTTTTGTTGTAGCGGTTGAGGTGCAAAAAGTGTGAGTTGCGGGGAAATAGCGATCGCATATTTATCTTGTACTAAATATTGCTCGGTTTTTTCATCGTAAAGCACCGCCATCGGGATGTTCCGCAAATCGCCATCAAGGACAAATACTAATGTTTCAATTTGAGGATTTTTGTCGAGTTCGGGTTTCAGCGGTGCGATCAACCATTGGTAGACTTTTTTGGCATCCGCTATTACTTCAGGATTATTTCCCGGTGTTTGCAAATTCTTTCGGAGTTGTTGCAGGGTAGTTTCTACTGTTTTTCGAGGTACAGGAGTTTCGCGATATGTCAGGGGCTTTCCTGCTACTTGAAAAATTAGTGCTATTTTGTCTTCTAAAATAATTGGATAAATGAGTGTAGCTTCAGGATCGGGTATTTGATTGATGGCAACGGTAGGAGATAAACTGCACCGCAAAAAGTTTTCGATTTCGGCTAGTTGAAGTGCGTCAATCTGTTGGATGGCTTGTTCTAAATTTGCTTGATTTGGTTGAGTGTTTCCCTCAGTTGTTACGAGTAAATCTACGAGTTGGCGGTAAACTGGTTCGGCATTATCTCGGAAGGAAAACTGCACGTCGGGATTGACGGCAATTAAATCTTTGCGTAAAGATTGGAGGGTTTGAACTGATGCTTGATAAGCTGCGATCGCACTTTTTTTGTCTCCCTTACTTTTCACGGTCAATCTGCCTAATTGCCACTGCCACCGATAGGCAATATCCGCCGCCTGAATTGACTGTGCAATGCCTAAAGCTTCCGTGGTTAATTGTTTGGCATCGGATAATTGTCCGGTGATTTCGTACAATTCGCCGAGACTGCCTTTGGCGTAGGATTCTGCTCGCAAATCGCCTAATTTTGTAGCATCTTTGGTTGCGGATGCCAATAGTTTCGCAACATAAATTAATTCTGGGTTTCCTAGGGTTTGACTTTTGGCTGCGACAGCACAGTGTTGGACTGCAGGCGACAAAGGTAGTAAGATTTTCTCGATGTGCGATCGCTCCATTGTTTGCACTTTCAAACAAGTCAGGCTTTCGGCAAAGTCGATGCGGGCATAGATGGATTCAGTGGTGACGGGCAAATTGTCAACTTTTGACTGGATTTCTTGCCACAAATTGCTGATATCTGATTCTGGTTGAGTTTCCACAAGCAGGCTCAGTTTACTTAATTTAGCTTGCAATTGTTCGGTTTTGGCAGCAAGGGCGATCGCCCTTTCGTAAAAATCCAAAGCTTGGGCATAATTAACCTTAGCATCCTTGCGGATATCTTCTTGCCGTTTGGCGATCGCTCGCTGGAGATTTCCCAAACTGAGATAAGCGGCGCTGATAGCTTCATTTAACTGCAAATTTTGGGCAATTTCTAAACTGCGGTTTAACATGATTGCGGAAGTTTTCAAAGCACCCGTGACGCGCAGTACATCGCCTAAAGTTCTCAATCCCGATGCGCTGAGTTCCTTTTCTGCCAAGTTTTCTACTGTCGCCTTTTCTGTCGGAGATAGTTGATTGTCGATTAAGCTTTGGCAGTTGAAATTACCAATTTCTAAAACAGGGAGCAAACTATTGCAAGCTTGGCGGTAAAGTCCGGCTGATTGGAGATTTTGGGCAGCGATTAGTTGGCTGTTGGTTTTCGGGACTCTGACAATTTGAGCTAAAATAGGGATTTGGAAACAAGATATAAATGTTGTTATTGCTGCTATTATTAACCAGGTTTTCCGCTTTTTGAGATTCATTGGTGTTGGTGTAATTTAGGAATTAAGAAAAATCTAACTGTTACCTCACATTTTTGAGAAAGGGTATAATCGTCCTTCTGGTTGGAAAACTCCTTCTGAGATTATCCCCTCAGCAATCGAAGTAAAAGCATCGTCTGATAGCTGATAATTAATTCAATGTTTAGCTGAATTTAACAGCTTGGCCAAAACATTTCGCGTTATCTGTTGAGCCCCGGTATTTACAACCGAATCCCGCAACTGTGGCGCGTTGAAATCGTCCAATCCCCAAACCCACTGCATTGAACCCGTAGCGAATACTTTTGCCCCGGAATCTGCGGTATAAATCGTCATGTCAGCATGGCGGGTGCCCCCGCCGTAAGGGTATGGAGAATGGGCGACGCGAACTATATTTTTCGGGGCATTGCCAAACATTCGATCAACTTCGTAGCCCAACAGTCCAGACAATTTGTCGCCATTTTTTAAGGAAGTTTTTTCTAGCAGCCAATCGGGGGCCGTTTCATCAATTACAATATCAGAATTAACCTGAAATGTTTCGTACATAACTCCGATTAAAGCATCTTCGGGACGACCGACAGCGCGGTCTCGCCAGCGGCCAGTCACCAAGGAATAGAGTGCCGGCGATTGATTGGAAGTAGCTATTGGGTCGCGTCCCGGTTGCCCAATTCCTAACTTTAATTCTCCAGCAGCGGCTATTTCTAAAGGTAAATTAACTCCGCCAACTTCTGCTCTAAATCCGTTGAGCGGATCTAAATCTGCCATTTCTTTATAAGCAACAACAGTACGGTTAATTTCTCCAGTAATTCTGCTCGGTTCTAAGCGAATTTGCCAATAGCAAGTATTAGAACCCAAAAAACCGAGACTTACTCCATTATTTCTGGCATCTTCTATATTTAACCGCATATTCTTTGACCAATATTCGTCGTGACCTACGGACAAAAATACTTTGTGAGATAATAGCAATTCGGAATTAAAATGCGTGTCGATGTTGGTAGCATAGCTAACGTCGTAGCCTTCTTTTTCCAGCCACCTGACCATATTATATTCCCAGCCAGCGCTCGAAGTTCTCCTTTTTGGCTGAAAGTTGGTCAGAAATTCCCCCGCACCTACGCCATAAGCTGCTTTGCGGTTGGGACTCATGGCGTAGGGCCGATTAAACGAAACTTTGTAGGCTTGTTTGGCTTGACTGTTCCAGCGGTAAAGCGATTTGTAGCCCCAATTGTTGTAGGCTTGAAATGTGGTAACGCTGGATTGAAATAAAATGGCGGATTTGCGATCGTCATCCCGCACGACAAAGATAATATAACTTTGCTTGGAGGTTCGGCTGGCGGTTAGTTTGGCTAAATAAATGCCGCTTGTCCAGTCATTCGGGCGATCGCCAATTTGTAAAATATACGGGTCTTTCCAATCGCATTCTATCAGTCCCGATGCTTCATCTTCTCTCGGCGGAGGCTGTCTGATTCCCTTCCGCAAAATTGGGTCAGTCATCCGGCGGCCGCCTAGTCCGTCATACCATCCGGTGCGGAATATTTCTATGGTATAATTAGGCTCTTTAGTATTGACAAATAATTTAATTTCGCCGCCCAGATTGACACTGGTCAGAGAGGCATAACCTTCAATTTCTCGCTTGTTTGCAGGATTTTCTAACTGCCAGTCTGCAGTGCCTGGTTTTTGGTTTTCTCGGGCTGTGGGATTAACGGCTAGCGTACTTTTTTTTAGATTTAAATAGTCTTGAGAATGTGCTGCGCTGTTATAAAAAAAAGGAGCGATCAAGCCGAGTGAGAAAGCTTTCAGAAACTCTCGACGGCGCAATTTCCACAATAGTTTAACGGTCACTGGTTTAAATCTCTGAATTTCAGGTGATAGATTTTACAGTTTGGTTTGGGTGTAGCAGGCGTTACATTAATTGAGATTAACTAAGAAGACATCATACCTCGGATAGATTGTGTGTGAAAACATTTGGTCAGCAGATGTAAGATTTAAGATTTAAGATTTACTAGCATGATTGAATCTGGAAGCTTGAACTTCCGCCTACAAATTGGGGTTCACCACTAAGCGAGTAAATGACACGATATGGGTTTTTGGGCGTGTCAAAGGCGATCCGATCGGGGGATATATCTTAGTATTTCTTCACATAGCCTGATTTGGGTCTATGATTATGCCTTATGGCGTCCTTGTGTTTAAAGCCCGTTATCGCGTATCGCTGATGAGTCAATCAACCAATCCACCACAATCCCAACCAATTTCTCGAAGAACCGCCCTCAAAATCCTCGGAGTCGGTGCCGCCGGCGGGCTGCTGGGCTACTCTCGATTTTCCAAGCCAGAACCCGCCGTTTTTGGTCAAGATTCTCTTGACTTACCGCGAATGCTGAATAACCGCAAAACCGTAGCAGTTGTCGGAGGCGGCTTAGCCGGGCTCGCCTGCGCTTACGAACTGTGTCAGCGAGGTTTCGCGGTGACGCTACTAGAAAAATCTCCCCAACTCGGAGGCAAAATAGCTAGTTGGCCGATACAAGTCGGGAACGAAACCTTCATGATGGAACACGGTTTTCACGGTTTTTTTCCGCAATACTACAACCTCAAAAGTGTAGTTGAAGAATTAGAAATTACCGATAATTTTGTATCTTTAGAATCCTACGCCGTCCTGTTTAGAGACGGAAAATACCAACCAGAAGTTTTCCGTCCCAACCATTCAGCCTTCCCCTGGAATATAGTTGACCTGGCGATATCTTCTCCCAACCGTCTCAAGTGGGGAATCAACCTGACAAAACCCGCTCACTGGGAAGTGTTTCGAGAAATTGGCGGCTTTCAAACGCAAAAAACTTTCGATCGCCTCGACAATATATCAGTTGCTGATTGGGTAAAAGGTGAATTTCCGCGCGGACTTTACGACTTGTATTTTTTGCCTTTTGCCAAATCCAGCCTCAACGCTCCCGACAAATTGAGCGTCGGAGAATTAATGCAATTTTTCCACTTTTACTTTTTCGGAAATCCCGAAGGTTTGGCCTTCAACGGCACGCGGCAAGATATGGGTACAAGTTTGGTGCAGCCTATTGCCAGAGCCATTGAAAGCAAAGGCGGCAAAGTATTAACAGATGTCGCAGTTAGCAATATTCACTGGGAAAACGGCAGGATTGATTCTCTGAGTTATCAGTCGGGAGATGTGCAAAGTAAAGTGCCTTTTTGGGTCAAACGAAACGCCTTGTTAACTGACAGTAACTCTACAGAATATTTCGGCGCGGGAGACAGCGTATTTGCCAGCGCCCCCGGAGGAAAAGAAGCAATTTCTCTAAGCTGCACTCACCAAGGCTGCACAGTTCAGAAACAAAACGACGGTCAATTTCACTGTCCCTGTCACGGAGCAGTTTTTGATGCTGAGGGACGAGTTGTGAGCGGGCCTGCTCAGCGGGATTTACCCAGATTTAAGGTAGTCGATAAAAAAGCAGATGAGGTACAGTTGGCAGCAGCAGTAAACCAATCACAACCGCAAAAATTGGGAGAAACATTGCAGGCTGATTACTATGTTTTTGCTGCAGATGTTCCTGGAATGCAGCATTTGTTTAGTTTAGCTAGCGGTGAAGTAAATCAGCAGGTGCAGAGCCGAATCGAGGGCTTGAAAATAGCCGATCCGTTTGCGGTGGGCCGTTTTTGGTTCGATCGCGATTTTCCCTGGGAACACAGCAATTTTAGTTCGCTTTCCGGCTACAAACTGACTGACAGCATCACACTTTATCACAAAATTCAAGATCAATTCATCGAGTGGCATCAGAAAACTGGCGGTAGCGTAGTGGAACTGCACGCTTACTGTTACAAGGAGAAAGAATTTCCCAACCAGGAAGTTTTGCTCGCTACTTTTGAGGAAGAATTGTATGAAATTGTACCGGAATTAAAAGCGGCGACTCTGCTACACCGGGAATTGGTAAATCAAAAGAATTTCTCCGGTTATCCGCCCGGTAGTTATGCGGAACGGCCAGACACTAGCTGCGCTGTACCTAATCTTTTGTTTGCCGGAGATTGGGTAAAAATGCCGTTTCCTTGCGGTTTAATGGAAAGGGCTGTGAGCAGCGGTTTGTTAGCAGCTAATGCGATATTATATGAGGAAGGTTTGCAGAGGCGATCGCTCTTAACGGTTAATCCAGAAGGCGTGCTGAAAATCTAAGGTTTGCAGCGGGGTGGATTTTAGATAGTGTCTGCAGGAATAAAAACGGGTTCGTAGTGAGGACTTTAGTCCGCATCCATAGAAGGACTAAAGTCCTCACTACAAACCTTAATAAAATGGGTTCCTAGTGTGGAATTTAGTCGCAAAATATATCTTGCTATTCGTACCCCTGTGGTGGGTTGGGATCGGTGCAATTTACTATACCACCTCGCGCCAAGATGAGGATAAACCCGATCGCCCGATATGCAGTCCTGCACAACTAAGCTGCGGCTTTTTTGGCGCTACTTTTAGCTCTTTTAGGAGGATTAGGAGCGATCGCCTTTCTGACTTTGTTAGCAATCTTAGTAGGAATTCAGATGAATTACGGTTTGTAGGTGTGGTTTCGCCGATCAAAAAAGGCATAGCTTGCGAACAAAAAAATCATCGGTGTCAATCTGGGTGCATCTGCGGTTAAAATATTGAATGAGTATAAAGCCATAATAGATGCCCAATAGTAACTGGAAAATTCGTAATAAATCTGTAATGTTTGATGCTTTTGCAACTGAATACGATTTCGCAGCCACCTTGCAAAGTAAAAACGATTTTTTTACTAAAAACCTATCTACCAGCAAAGGTGCAGCATTAGATATTGGCTGCGGTTCTGGAATTTTGGCTTTTGAATTAGCCAAGTATTACGATAATGTCGTGGCCGTCGATATTTCACCAAAAATGCTGGATATTGCCAATCAAAAACGCTCAGCACCCAATATCGAATATATCCAAATGGATGCGAGTCAATTAGCGCTCGATCGCAAATTTGATTTAATAGTTAGTGACACCACTTTTCACCATTTTTCTAATGTCCCAGCCACTCTATCATTAATTAAAAAACTGTTGAATCAGCAGGGAAAGATTGTCTTTTTAGATAATATTTCGGAAGTCGAAAGACCTGCTACAATAAGCTATATATTAGGTGCCGTGAGAGATTTTAGACCAGACTGTTCCAAATACGGATTTCGCAAGGCTTCAAGATTATTAAAATTTAGATTGTCGCCAAGCTGGTTGAAGCATTTAGCCAGCGACAGGTATTTATCAGAAGCGAGATTTAAAAAAATGTACGGTCGTTGCTTTCCCGGCTGTTATTTTGTAAGATTGGATTGTTTTATGGGCGTGATTTGGGAAAATTTGTAATGCAAAACAACGGGATAAAATCAGTATCTGCGCGGGAAAAAAATAGTCACATCCGCGAGTTGAGCATTAATTTGGAGCAATGGTATGCAGTCGCCCGCAGCACAGAGGTGCAAACTGGGCCGGTAGCTGCAAAAATCTGGAATCGGGCGATCGTACTTTTCCGCGACAGTGCAGGCAAAATCAACGCTTTAGAAGATAGATGCCCGCACCGGCAAGTCAAACTCAGCCACGGCAAAATCAAAGGCGATTTAATCGAATGCGCTTACCACGGATGGCGGTTAAATGCCAGCGGAGAATGCGCCGAAGTCGATTATTTAGCAGAAAATCAAAAGCTACCTAACTGCAAAATTCGCTCCTATCCAGTCAAAGAACAAAACGGTTTTATCTGGCTGTTTCCCGGCGACGCAACCCAAGCCGAAACAACAGATTTATTAGACTTACCAGAGTGGGAACATCTCAATTATATTGCCACAGTTTCAGTCATCGACTGTCAAGCACACTATTCATTCTTAATTGAAAACTTGATGGATATGTACCACGGACACTTGCACGAAGACTTGCAAGCTTGGGCAAATCCAGTATTAGATACTTTAACAGAAGACGCGCATCAAGTAACCGCCCGCTACCAGGCGCAAAGTTATTACAAAATAGATAAAATCTGGTCAATTTCCCAGTTATTTTTTAAATCTCTGCGGAAGCTGCACCCGGAACCGCTAGAGGTGAGTTACGTTTACCCGCATTGGGTTTCAACCTTGGGAAGCGACTTTAAGATTTACTGCTTGGTTTGTCCGGTAAGCGAGACAGCAACTCGCGCTTATTTAATTCATTTTACCTCATTAAATGCGTTTGGGCGGCTGCACAAATTGCCTGTTTGGTTTCGCAGGTTTATTAAAGATAGTTTATTCGGTGCGGCTCAAAAGTTATTAGATGGTTTGGTGCGGCAGGATGTGTTAATGATTGAAGAAGAACAGCAGGCTTTTTTGCACAATTCAGAAAGAAAAAGTTACGAGTTAAATCGGGCTTTGGGTAGCGTACAAAAGTTGATGAAAAGTCAGGCGGAAAATGGGTAATTCAGATGATTTTGCGGTTGAAACTGCCAGAAAATCAAACGATGTCGGCCTGCGCCAACTGGTTTATAAAGAATATCCAAAACCAGGATTTGGTATAAATTGTATAGCCTTTCTCAAAAAAATGAGGCCGATTTGTTTGTAGTCAGGACTTTAGTCCCGATTGACTCAGAAGAAGGACTGAAGTCGGAACGATCGAACCTCAAAAATCTAAATTCCGCCAGCACAAACTTTACTTTTTAGCGCGCTGCTGCTGGTAAACCTTGACAACCTTATCCGCATAAGTAGCAGTTGCGCCGCTTTTACAAGCAGCGGATTCCCCAGTCATCCACCAGCAAGCGGCGCGGCGTACAGCGGCGGTTTCATTGTTGCCGCTAGCTTTGTATTCGTCGCGCAGCAAATCGCCCGCGATACAGGTAACAATTGATTTGGCTTTTGTCGCGTCGGCTTCAAATTGTTGCGGTGTTAAATCTTGTTTGGTACAGAATTTTGCCCAGCGGGAAATATTGTTGGGTAAAACTTGCCACTGACTGTACATTCCGTCGTTTGCGGTTTGCGGCGGCGCGGCTTGTCGCAGCGCTTCTACGAGGGCGGAAACTTGCGCGTCGGTGACTGGTGCGGCTGCTGCAGGAAGTGCTTGCAATCCGAGGCTAATTATCAGGCTACCGAATAGTAGATTGGTTTTTGCGATCGATTTAAAGTTCATTCACAATCCCCTGTTTGATTTAAACTTTGTTTCCTCAAACAAGGTTTACTATTTTGTCGGTAGAATGCCTCTGTCTTAAGTATGATTTGCCCACTTAATGCACTCTCATCACGCTTACGATAGGAATTGTCAATCAATTACGATAAAATTATGGAAGTACAACAAGCGTGAAATTCGACGTTACATCCGACCTGATGGCAGGATTCCTTTCTTAGAGTGGTACTACGCCCTACGAGATGGCAAAGCCCAAGTTAAGGTTGATGCAAGGCTTGAGCGAGTTAGTCTCGGCAATCTGGGGGATTATAAGTCAGTTGGAGATGGTGTCTGTGAAATTAGGATTAACTACGGCCCTGGCTACCGGATTTATTTTAGGCAAATAGGAGGGACAATTGTGCTTCTGCTCTGTAGTGGGGATAAAAGTACCCAAGAACAAGATATTCTCAAAGCGAAGGAGTATTCGGCCGACTATGAAAGAAATGAAAATGCCTACCAGCGATAGCTATTACGAGTCTCTAATTGAATCTCTCAAAGATGCTGAACACGCTGCTGGATTTATCGGGGCTATCTTGGAAGAAAAAGACCCTGAACCCGCACTTTTGAGAAATGCCATCAGAAAGGTGATTGAGGCTAAAATCAGGATGAATGCTCTTTCGGAGTCAGCAAAAGAGCATCACGAAAAACTTGACAAAATGCTGACTGAAAGCGGCGGTTCGGAAATTTACAGTTTGGTAGAATTGCTCGAAGCGTTAGGATTTAAACTAGAAATTACTGTCGCAGGTATTGAGTTGCCCGCTGAGTCGATATCAACGGAAATGGGGGAATCAGAATTATTGCCCGAACCAGCTAATGCAAGTTAAGAAGTAAATCGCACCCTCACCCTTCCAGCACAAAATCAAACAACCGATGAGCCATTTCTAGTTTGCTGCAAGGTGCAATTTCTAGTTGCTTGCCGGCGGCATTAATTAATATTGCTTGATTGGTATTGCTGCCGAAACCTGCACCTATTTTGTCGATCGGGTTTGCGGCAATTACATCCAATTTCTTCGATCGCAATTTCTCCAGCGCAGGCTTGACAATATCTCCAGTTTGTGCAGCAAACCCGACGAGTTTTTGGTGCGGCTGTTTCAATTTTCCCAACTCTGCCACAATATCCGCTACCGGTGCTAGCGGTAAAGAATTGGGGAGTTCGTGCTTCGGCAACTTCTCGCTGCTGTACTGGGCCGGTTTCACATCCGCTACCGCCGCCGCCATCACCGTCAAATCCGCATCGTGAAAGCATTCCAACATCGCCTGCAGCATTTCTCGTGCACTCGTAACCGATCTCGCCCGCACACCAGAGAGCGGTAATTCCCCAGTTATACTGTGTACCAGCGTCACCGTCGCGCCGCGGTGCAGTGCAGCTTGCGCCAAAGCTATGCCCATTTTGCCCGTGGAAGGATTGCCGATAAACCGCACCGGATCGAGATGTTCCCGCGTTCCTCCCGCGGAAATTAACACCCGCTTCCCCGCTAAATCTCGATCGCCCTTGGCATACAACAGCGACTCTATATGAGGCAAAATCTCACCGGGTTCTGCCATGCGGCCAACACCCGCGCGATCGCACGCCAGCATTCCCGCCCCCGGATTCGCCGCGTGATAGCGCCCATAAGTCAGCACCTCCCGCCAATTACCGGCAACCGCCGGCTGTTCCCACATATCCGTATTCATCGCCGGTGCCAGCAAAATCGGGCAACTAGAAGCCAAAACAGTATTAGTCAGCAAATTATCAGCAAAACCCCCCGCCAACTTCGCCAAAGTATTAGCTGTCAGGGGAGCAATTACAAAAACTTCCGCCCATTCTCCCAGTTGAATGTGCAGCGGGCGGCCGTGATTTGCTTGCCAAAAATCTTTGTCAGTAAAAGCAGGATGGCGGCAAAGAGTAGCAAAAGTCAAAGGCGTTACAAACTCAGCAGCAGCATCAGTAAGAATAGCTTTAACTTCAGCTCCAGCTTTCGCTAAAGTTGAAACTACTTCGCAAACTTTGTAAGCCGCAATCCCGCCACTAACGCCAATTAAAATTCGTCTGCCCTTCATGATTTTTTGTAATATAGCAACCTTCTAGGTTATGAAAATTTGATGAATTTCTGACACCATTCCCGATCATTGCCCCTCGCATCTCTTAATTCCTTCTTCCCTCGGACCTCTTCCTTCTTCCCTCTTCCCTCTTCCGACGGACTTACATCCGTTACATCCGTTACATCCGCTACATCCCGTACATTGCTCGTTGCCGAACTTCCCTCGGACTTCTTCCCTCGGACTTCTTCCCTCGGACTTCTTCCTTCTTCCTTCACCTATCAAAAAAAGAATCAAGAAAGAAATTAAGATGAAAATAGACAAAAATCCATAACTCATCTGTTCAACCCGCAACAAAATATGCTGCTAACTTCTTCCTCAATTCCATCAAAATTTTTAAGCTAGATTTTTAAGCCTATGCTTCGTCGTAGGCTTCCATATCCAGAAGGTGGAGATAAGGTTCAACCAGCTCCGGCCGCTGAAAGGCAAGCGATCGCAACAAATGCCAATCATTCAATCCCTCAAAAGGATCGGTATAATCGTCAACCTCCAAACGGACAGCCAATTCTGCCACGTCTTGAGAAGTAAGTACAGCAATATCGCGCGATGCTTTGGTTAAAGTTTTCATGTTTTTTACCCCTGCCCTAGACTTCCGCCATACTATATACTAAGCCTTTAATCACATTTCGACACAGTTTCTACAACAAAACTTCGCATTACATCTACAACTTCCGGTAGAATCTCGTGTCCCATCTTAAATTCTCGATACTGCACCTGAGCTCCCCAAGCAGTCAAACTGTCGCGCGATCGCACCGCAGCACTAATCGGCACAATCGTATCTTGAGTACCGTGCGCGATTAAAACAGGCGGCAAAGCACTCCCCGCAGCGGGCGAAATCGACGAATGCAAATAACCGCTCAAACAAATTAAACCCGCTACGGGCAAAGTCAATCCCACATCCAGAGTCATCGCTCCGCCTTGAGAAAAGCCCCCTAAAATCGTGCGAGACAAAGGCACGCCCGTGCTGCTTTCCAAAGAAAGCAAAAATTCCCTCAGCAATTGCCGGCTTTCTACCAATCCCCCAGCATCTTTGCTTTGAAGGTCATACCACGCTTTGCCCCCCGTTACTTGGGGATGGGGAAACGGGGCATCGGGAAACACAAACTGATAATCCGGCAAATTGAAAGCCGGTGCTAAGGCCGCCAAATCCCGAGCATTAGCACCCCACCCGTGTAAAGCGACAATCAAAGCGACAGGTTGGCGATCGGTTGTTGGCGGAATGCTAATAAATTGTAAAGACATGATAGTGTTAGTAATTGGTAATCTGGCCTTACTACAATTATAAATTGTCGCGGCGAGTAAAACCAAACTTTTAACGCTCCGGGTGCGCGACAGCACACCTTACCTAAGTCAATCCGCACTTGACTAACTGTTAACTGTAGGGTGCGCTGCGACCCGATCCAATTAGCAATCCGCCACTCACAAAACAGTCCCAATTTACTTCAAATAAACCCGCCCCAACGGTTCCTCATCCCCCAGACTATACTGTTCCATCAATCCCTGGCGGCGAATATAAATATTACTTCCTTCTCTCACCACAACAGTATAATTATCAGTGCTTTCTCTGACCAAAATCATCAGTCAACAATTCCGGCGGAGTGCAATCGAAATTGATATTACAGGTAGTTTGCCGGACATAATATCGCGGCAATCTCATAATTGAAAAACCAGTTTATGCGTCCGAGACACAAATAAAAAGAAGAGAATTTTACCTCTTCTTTTATTGCTACGATTTCTGTTTGTTTAAGCACTTTTCTGTTGGTCAAAAAACGACTGCTGCCCTTCTTCAGTCGATATTAAATTCCACCCTTGAGTTGTCAGCTTCTGAAAAGTTGCCCATCCCTTAGAACCGTCCTTTTCCAGGTAGTCGGACGCAGCGAACTGCGGAAAAGCTGTATAAGGCCGCCATGCTTGACGTAGTTCGGTACGCAAGTGCAATATCTTTTCTCCATTGCCTCCCAATCGGGGCAACCAACACATTTGTTTTAGCATTTTTAACACTCCAGAGTTTTACAGTAACGGTAATTCGCCCACATCCCAAATTAAACTTTTAGAACCCTAGAGATACTGCTCGGAATATCTAACAGGTAACAGGGACGGATGAGATTTTCACCGATTACCAATTACTGAGGTAGCAGCAGTCGTTAAAGTTGATTTGGGTTCTCGAAATTTTCTCAGTCAAAGAATAGAGAACTAATACTGTCAAGGCATAAGCAAAAATAATCATTGCTATTATCTGCTCAAACTTGACTTAAAGGCGATCGCGCGAAAATCCAGTTGCATAAAGCATTAATTTTTCTGGTTTCCCTTGCTTGATAATTACAAGCTCATGCTCCCCCTTTCCGCCTAAAATGACATCTCTCTACAGTATTAGCTCTGTAAGCTAAAAAATGTTCCTTTAGTTACAATTATTAAATTTTTGTCACGATTTATATTGTTATCAAAAGTTAAATTACTTTTCATAAACAGCGATTAATAATTTTTAGTAACTTTAGCTACATTTGCTCTGGATGGGTGAACAGTTTGGACGATCGACAGGGCGAACTCCCAACCCGCCCAACAGACGGCAATGGTTTTTATTAAAATATCGACCTAATCATGAGTTGGTGGAATGTTACAGATACCTGATTTTGCTGGGGCAAAGATTGCCTGCACTTTAAACTAAAAATATATATTTTATCCAGGATATTAAGCAGCTAAAATGTTAGTTTACTACCGCTGAAGCCTTGAGCAAACGAGAGCTGTACTTGTCGCCCACCTGTAGAATAACTATCTATATGGTAACAGCATTCCTAGCTTTCCTGCTGCGGAGACTTGGCACATTGGGCGTACAACAAAGTTGTACAAGTTGGGGAATCAGGCTTTAAGTTTGATTGGCGGGCACGGTGAGCGCTGGTATTTGTTTGAGAGTGGGAGAATTTATGTCTCCAGACAGATGATCTGCTAACTCATGCAACATTAAATGGTATTTAGGACTGGCGCAAACAACTCGAAAAACCGGGCTTTCCTAGTGGGGGCGATGGTGGAAACGATTTTTTTTTGTATAAAAATTCGGTTTCTGCGTCTAGCGAGTGCGATCGCCATTCCTGGTATTGAGCATAACAACTGCACTGCGATCGGTCAACTGTCAATTAACACAAAAATTAACACAAACTTTGTCGGAGGACAAACTCTATGGGCTGGCTAAAAAGATTGTTTGGTTTAGAAAAACTTGAAAATCAAGAAAATGTGCAAGCTCCAGCTTACCAAGCGCCTGTAGCTCAAGCTCAAGCACCTGCTCAACCTGCAGCGAACCCTCAGACAATCCCGCCGGAACGCATGGGATTGAATGGAGAATACGATCAAAGCGGTTTAGCTAAACGGGTAGCTCAGGCCTTTGATGCAAATCCTGATGTTGCGGATATTGAGACTGTTTATGTGGCGCAACTCGGCACTACGGTTGTTCTCAAAGGTACAGTTCCCAGCCAAGAAATTGTCAACAAGTTGGTGACAATTGCTAAAGGTGTTAAGGGTGCAACTGCCGTGGAAACGAATGAAGTTACTGTCGGCTAGCACGAAGTTTTTTTATAACAGTTAACAGTTAAATGTTAACTGTTATAAAAAACCGCCCGTCATAGTTAGGCGTTCTTAATTGCACTTTCCCCATGCAGTCGATTGCAACGGATGCCTCTGGAGTTTTGCAAAAATCATTTTTATTATAGTGCGATCGTCCCCGTTCGCGAGTTGTAAAATACGTTATTAGGGGACGCTCGCACGCTCAAATGCAAAACACCAGATGCTCCAAATTGCAACGGAGGCTTCTGGCGACAATAACTAAAGAGTTCATTGTTATGCCTCCAGCCTCCAGCCTTCTTCCTAATGACTAGCCTTCGACTTCGCTCTTCGGCTAGAATGACTACTGACTACTGACTATTGACCACTGACTGCTGACTATTGACTACTGACTAATGACTAATGACTACTGACTACTGACTAATGACTACTGACAACTGACTTCTTATATAACAGTTTTTTTGAATAATCTGGCTGTAGCTAAAAAATATGACCGGGGAAATTTTAGTACCTACTCGCGGCAAATTAGAACGGACTCTTGCACAGGGCATTCAAGCTTTGTACCGCTCTCTGCTAGGACACCAAACGAGTCAGGCGCTGTGCAATATTTTGGATAATAAATTAATAATTGTGATCGAAAATGCGATTACTCAGCCTGAAAAGTTGCTGGCTCAGAATGGCCAGGAAGATTTGGCTTCGCAGGTACGATCGCAATTAGAGTCAGTTCTGGAATTGCAACTGAAAGACTTAATCAAAGAGGTTTTAGGTGTGGGCGTGACAGATTTGCTCAGCGATGCGACCTTGGAGACTGGCCGCACAGGAACCATAGCAATTTTGGAGTCTGCACCTAAAGTTCGCGAGGCGAGTTCTAAGTCTAAAACTCAACCAGAAACGGCTGATAGTTGAGGTGGTGGCGGATAATAGTTTCTAAATCCTTGATATTAAAAGGTTTAGAAAGGTATGCAACACACCCGGCTTGGAGAATCCGATCGCGGTCTTCTGTTTTTGCTAGCGCTGTGACAGCCACGATCGGAATATTTGCGAGTTCGGGGTTTTGTTTGATTCGCTGGACGAATTCTATACCGTCTATATCCGGCAGACAAATGTCGAGTACGATGAGGTCGGGAGAGCGATCGGCTGCTGTCGCTAGAGCACTGTACCCGTCAACGGCTCCGATGAACTCGCAGCCGAACAAATCGAGTATTTGCGTCAGCAGTTCCAAGTTGTCGCGATTGTCGTCTACCGCCAAAACTAGAGGACGGTTGTTAATCGCCCATTGACCGTTATTTAATGACGAGGATTCCAAAGTCTGAGTCCAATTAGGGTAGTTCATAAATATCGATCGAAAGACGATCGTCAAAGTTATCAGCGAGGCATTCCTCAAGTGGCGCTCCGGCACTCGAAACAGATTGGCTCGTATTTGTAGCTCTCAGACGATCGGTCTTTGGTCTAGCTCGATTGTACAATATCGCTGCTAGTTGGGGCAAAGACTGTATCAGTCTATTGATACCATAGCATCTCCATAATTTTACCGATCTAGAGTGCAAATATATCAACTTATACGAGGCCGTGCGCCAGCCTTGACAAGCAGAGGCGATCGCCACCAAAAGTATTGCCAGAAAAGCCTTTTATTTTAATTGCTTTGATTGTTCTCAACAGTGGCAGAGGCTTTGCTGAATACTACCAGCACAGTCCCGGAGGCAAAAAAAACAGATTTCTCGGAAAAATCGTCGATCTATGTCGCTCTATTCCGAGAGATGCTTGACGCTGAAACCGGGTTTTCGACCCCGCGCGCAGGACTACCAACAGCAGACTGAGGTTAAAATCAGTAAATATACCTAAAGCAAGATCGTAACAGACACAAATCTTTAACAATTTCCCTCTGTTGACAGATACTTGTTGAGCAGATTTAGATTTCAATGTTTGTAAGTAGTAACTATCGCAAAATTAGCAAATAAAATCAATTTTTATTTGCTGTTTGCCGGATATTAACCTAGGAGATATTAATGACAATTGCAATCAGAGATGACCTGACTTACATTTTGCTCAAACAGATTGGCAGCGGCAACGCCAAGGGAGATTCGGCAATTAGGAATGCAGCCGAAGAATATGTCGGTCGAGAAGTGGCTGAAGCGGAATTGCTAGGTCACTTGGACTACCTCAACCAAAAAGAATTTATCAAAGCGGAGTTTAGCGGAGAGCCTTACGGAGGGACTGAGTTATTGCCGCCTTTAGTGGCATTTCAAAAAGCCGATTTAACCGAAAAAGGTCGCAAAATGTTGCAGAAAATGGAGACGAATCCTCCCAAGTCCCTGCATCAAGAAGGGTCAGCAGTTCCGATCGCCTCTAAGGATATGCCATTTTTGGAAAAAGTGATGGTAAACGGTAACATGGAGGATATTTTTGATGCCCGCGATATTACCGAATTGGTGTACCGGACAATGCGGGATTTGATGACAACAGAAGCAAGCGATCGCGTGGAAGCCGAACTGCACACAGAAGTTTTGCCGGCGACGGACGACAAAACCCTGCAAAAAGAAATAGCAGATCTGTGGAAAGATACGAATCCGCTGGTGGGATTGCTGAGCCGGGTGCGCCCGCCTTGGCAAGGGCCTGCACCTTTTGTGATCGATTCCAACTTGTTTATTTTTCGGGTGGAACAAGAAGGCGGACTTCCTTCTGGGGTAAAACCGGAAACTGCGATCGCCGCCGTATTTTCGGCAACAAAGGATGAGTTGTCCGAGGAACGAATTCAGGAAATAGCGGGCTTTTTGCCGGACAGAATTCTGAAAATTTGGCAGTCGGCTTGACCGAATATTTTCGAGTATAAATACTTAGCAACCGGGTTGAGGAACCAGTATTCTGTGCGTATTGCCAGAGGCTTGTCTCGTCAGCCCGGTTTCTGCGTGCCTCCAATTAGTTCGATCGAGACGAATGCAAGTCCTAAATGGATCTGGAGTTCCATTTCTGTCGGTCGAACCTTGTAATTGCTTGCTGTGAGAAACCGGGTTTTTCACCGAAATTTGTCGGCAAGTCAGAACGATCCCTAAAAACCAAATTTCTTGGTTTTACGTTGAATAAATCCCCCAGACGCAGCGAAAGTGTTGTATTCTATACTACAGGGCGAGTTGACACAGCAGCTCGCAAAAATGCTGTCAACAGCCGGAGATCAAAAGGGATGGCCCGCGCAAAAGTTAGACCCATGTCAAGATCGACTCTCGAACAAGAAATTTTACTCAATCGCATTACTAATCGCATTCGCAACTCTTTAGAACTGCAAGAGATTTTGACGACTACAGTGCGAGAAATCCGCAGTTTTTTAGGCAGCGATCGGGTAAAAGTTTATCGCTTTGAATCCGACGGTAGCGGTGAAGTGATTGCTGAGTCCATCAACGGCGACAATTTGCCATCTCTGTTGGGTTTGCGCTTTCCTGCCGGCGACATTCCCCAAAGCGCCCGCGAAATGTTTGTCAAAGCGCGGCAGCGAGTGATTGTAGATGTCCAATTGCAGCATCAAACAATTAATCGGTTAGACTGTCCCGACACCGGCAAAACTTTACCTGTTGAAGATATTCGCTATTCTCCTGTAGACTCCTGTCACGTTGAATATCTCACGGCTATGGGGGCGCTTTCTTCTCTGACGGTGCCGATTTTGCATCAAAATCAGCTTTGGGGGCTGTTAGTCTCTCACCACGGCAAACCGAAACGGTTTAGCGATCGAGAATTGAAAATGGTGCAGTTGCTAGTCGATCAGCTTTCCATTGCCATCGCCCAATCTTTTCTGCTGAGTCAAGCCCGACAGCAAGCCCGCGACGAAGCCGTTGTCAACCAAATTAGCAGTCTGCTGCATTCTCCTCTGGAACTAAACGAAATTCGGCAAGCAGTTCTCGAACAAACTGTCAAGCATTTGCGCGGTTCCGGAGGGCGGCTGTACATTGCGGCCGAGTTTGGCGATCGGCCAGCTAAACTTTATACCTGGGGCCAGCAGCCACAGGAGGGAGATATTGAACTCAGCGAGTTTTGGCAGCAGATTATGGGGTTTGCCAACCAAGACGAGGGAGAAAAAACTGCAGGTAATACCAGCCAATTAGGTGTTTTTCCCAAGTTATATTCCGAGCATTACAGTTCAATTGACACAAATTTTTCTAATTTAATTGTACCGCACTTGTACGCGATTTCCGATATTTCTCAAGAACCTCAACTCAAATCTTTATCTGCCAACTTTCTGGAAGCTGACATTCGGTCAGTTTTGGCAATACCGCTGCAATACGGCCAACAGTGCATCGGCTGTCTCACCGTTTTTCGCAGCCCCGTAGAAACGGAAATTTGGTGGGCTGGAAATTGTAATTCCGACGCCCGGAACGATCGTCCCCGACAGTCCTTTACAGCTTGGAAAGAAATCAAAACCGGGGAAACTCAACAGTGGAGCACTGAGGAACTGAAGCTAGCAAAATCTTTGGGAACTCACCTGTACATGGCTGCAATGCAGAGGCGCGTCGAGGCGATGATCCGACATCAAGCTTCTCACGACCAACTGACTGGTTTAGCGAATAGATTGCTGTTTAATGAAAGGCTGTCTTTAGCTTTAGCTAACGCTCACCAAAACGCCGAAATGCTGGCGGTAATCTTTCTAGATTTGGACAGATTTAAAAATGTTAACGATACTCTCGGGCATCCCGTGGGCGATTTGTTGCTGCAAGGTGTATCTCGGCGTTTGACTAACTGTTTGCGCGCGGGTGATTCGCTCGCTCGTTGGGGCGGGGATGAATTTACCGTGCTGCTGCACAATATCAACAGCCCAGAGGAAGCAATTAAGGTTTGCCAGGAAATTATCCACAGTTTGAGCAGTCCTTTTGATTTTGACGGGCTGGAGCTTTATACTAAGGCTAGCTTGGGAATTGCTTTGGCTCCTTACGACGGAGAAGATGCAGAAACTTTGCTAAAAAATGCTGATGCTGCAATGTACAGAGCCAAACAGAAAGGTCGGAATAATTATCAGTTTTACACGCGGGCGATCGGCAATCAAGTCTCCGAAGAACTTAACTTAGAAAATCAGCTTTACAAAGCTCTGAAAAACTCAGAATTTGTGCTGCACTACCAACCGCAAATCAACTTAAATACCGGCAAAATAGTCGGACTGGAAGCTCTGATTAGGTGGCAGCATCCCGAACGCGGTTTGATTGCTCCCAATCGATTTATTCCCTTAGCTGAGGAAACAGGATTTATCTGTCAAATAGACGAATGGGTGATGCGAACTGCTTGCTTGCAAAATCGAGCGTGGCAGTTAATGGGATTGCCGCCGATGCGGATAGCTGTGAATTTATCAGGCCGCCAGTTTATGCAGCCTAACACGGTACAAACCATCGCTAAAATTTTGTCAGAAACCGAGTTAAAGCCGGAGTATTTGGAAATAGAAATTACTGAGAGCATTGCGATGACCGATGTAAATTTTACGGTGTTGGTATTGCGGCAGTTGCAGCAAATGGGAATTCACATTTCTCTGGACGACTTTGGTACCGGTTATTCTTCTTTGTGGTCTCTGAAAAACTTCCCGCTGAACAATTTAAAAATAGACAAATCCTTCGTGGCAGATTTGCTCAACGGCAGCAGCGGTGCTACGATCGTAAAAGTGGCGATCGCCTTGGGACAGGGGCTGAATTTACAGGTGATTGCTGAGGGTGTGGAAACAGCAGAACAGTTGGCGTTTTTGCGATCGCATCAGTGCGATATCGGTCAGGGTTACTTCTTTAGCAAACCAATACCGGCGGCGGCTATAACTCAATTGTGCCTAGAAAATCAATCTGGGAAATAATATCGATTGCGGTGCCACCGGAATCGATATGACAGCTTAGGATCGGGAATTAAATAATTTACACAAGTTTGTGGCGTGTCCCGCCCGCCTTTCTGGACGGGCGGGACGCCCATCCCACAACATTGGTGACAAGTTAAGACTTAATTGCATTTGTCAATCAGTAATATTACTCAAAAAAACTGCTGTTTTAGGAGTGGAAAATTCACGATTTGAGAGGGAGTAGGTATACATATCACCCTCGGCACGATCGCACGATCGCCCTAATCTCAGTTTTGGGCCCAAAATCCGAGTAAATGTTGAGCATAATTGCTGATTGACAACTGCTTTCTTAGCTTAACTTGTTACCAATGATCCCACAATAACCATCACGTATTGTAAGTTATTTAATTCTCATTCCTTACTGCCAAACAAAGACTTTTGCTTCGTATTCCGGCAAGTCAATCATAATATTGTCATCGCCGGATTCAACATCATAATTCCCCGTCCATTCGTGCCAAGTTCCGTTTGCCGGGAAGTGGGGAACGCTGTAACCTGCTAGATAATTTTCTGACATATTCGCCACTACCACTACTCTCGAACCTTCATCGTTCCAGCGAGTGTAAGCAAAAACTTTCGAGTCGGGGTCTTCGTGGAAAAAGTCGATGTTTTCTGTGTAAAGTGCTTGGTTATTTTTGCGTAGGTGAATCAAGCCTTTGTAGTATTCCCACAAACCTTTATTCATGTCATTTCCTAGCAGAGTCCAGTCGATTTTAGATTGCTCGATTGTTTTGGGTTTGTATTCGCCAAATTCTTCGCCCATCCAAATCAGCGGCACGCCAACTGCAGTCATTAACAGCGCAACTCCCAACTTCGCCCGCTTGAATGCTGCTTCATCCAAAATTCCGCGATCGCCCAATTCTGAGAATAGGCGATCGTGGTCGTGATTGCTCAAATAATTGACTACATTTGTAGCGCCCAAGAAACCTTGGCGCTTGCAGTCGATTACCTCTTTGAGCCGCTCTAAATCAAAATTATCGCCGCACAGTTGTGGAATCAGCGAGTGATAGAAACTGTCGTGCCAGCAGCCGTCCATCGGCCCGTCTACATTGGTGATGCTGGGATTTTCGGGAATGTATTCGGCAATAGTGTAAAACGGTTTTGGGCCGGCGACACTTTTAGCTTCTTGAACGATCCAGTGCATGAAATCGTAGTTGGCAATTTGTCGCGCCGCGTCGAAACGAATGCCGTCGAGATGGTATTCTTGAACCCAATAGCGGACTGTATCGCCAATAAATTTGCGCGCTGGGTAAGTTCCTAAGTTTTCGTCGTAAAATTCGTAGTTGAATTCCGGGCCCCAATTGTTGTCTGGATCGCGGGGGGCGTGGTGGTACCAATAATCGTGATCGATTTGGGTGAGGGGGCTCGATGATTCGGAGTGGTTGTAAATCCCGTCGATGATGACGCGAATGCCGCGGGCGTGACACTCGTCTATCAGGTTTTTGAGTTCTTCTGTGGTGCCGTAGCTGGATTCGGCAGCGAAGAAGTAGCGGGGGTTGTAGCCCCAACTGTAGTCGCCGGGGTATTCTTTGAGGGGCATTAGTTCGATCGCGTTGATGCCGAGTTCGGCTAGGTAATCGAGTTTTTCGACGACGTGCTTGTATTTGCCGCGGGCGAGGGGATCTGCTTCGCCACCGGAAAAGTCGGCAACGTGCATTTCGTAAATTACTAATTCTCGATCGGCAGGGAGGGGTTTGTCGTCGTGTTTCCAGACGTAGCTATCGACGATGCGCGAGCCATCTTTGATCCTAACAACGGCGTTTTGACTCGGATCGTCAATGTCAGTCGCGTAGGGATCTACCACATCTACCCACTCATCCGCTTCCACAAACCAGCTTTTCGACTGCACGCGGAATTTGTATTGATAAACGCCATCCTCCAAATCTACTGTGGTGCTGAAATTACCTTCTTCATCCTTTTCCATCGGGATTTCTTCCCAATTAGAAAAACACCCCATCAAGGCAGCTCCTTTGTTGTAAGGAGCAAATAATTTGAATTCAATTGGAGCCGCCATAGTACCTCTTTTAGAATATTTCAGTAAGAGTTGATACTTTTAATTTCGCAAATTTAAGCGAACTCAGGAATCAGTCTGCGGATATAACTTTTTTAACTGCTCAACTATGCCTCAAAGCAGGGTATTTGGCCCTGGCTTCTGCATTTTGTGAAGTGAAATCGCGCCAGTCTTCGTAAGTGCGATCGCCATTTGTTTTATTGGCGATCGTTCAATCTTAACTATTAGTAATAGTATCATTATTTGACATCTATCTTAAGGTGTATTTACTGATAAATAATGATTTAAAATATCTGCACTGGGATAGATGCGGAGTTAAATATAGCTTTTTAATACTTAAAAATATCGGGGTGGCGATGGTGAGATTGCCGTCTATATTTCTGGCAGTAAGGTGCGCGTTGCACACCCTACTGGATCTGGGTAAGGCGCGCCATGTGCGCCCTATGTTAACTACTTTTTAGCCTTTTGATAACGCTTCATCCAACCAAGCCAGAACGGAGGGCGAGAACGGCCGCCTGAGTGCGATCGTCAGCACACAACTTGTTTAAAATATTGCGGACGTGAGTCTTGACCGTACCGACCGTAATGTACAGCTTTTCGGCGATGGCAGCATTGCTGTAACCCTGCACGATCAGTTCCAAAACTTCTAATTCCCGCTCGGTTAAAGGGTAAGTTTCAATGATGTGACTGAACTCTGGCTCGGCCGCCTTAATTGTGACTCTTTTGCCCTCAATCTTGGGTTCTTCCGGGGCAGACTCCTTCGTGCGAGCTTGTTTCAGAACAATGCGGGCGATCGCCGGATCGATCCAAGAGTTACCTTCGTGAGTTACTTTTACTACGTCTAACAACTGATCGAAGCTGATATCTTTCATACAGTAAGAGTCAGCTCCGGCGGCAAAAGCTGCCAGCACTTCTTCTTCATTGTCCTGAAAAGTCAGAATCAAAATTTTGGTATCGGGATCGGACTCCGTTATCGATTTTTTGAACTTTTGTGTAAGTTCAATACCGTCAAAATCTGGCAAACCAATGTCTACAATTGCCACATCAGGCTTTGAAGACAGAAGGAGTTTCAATCCGTCTGTAGCGTTAGCTGCATCGCCGACAACTTCTATCGTGTCACGCTGTTGTAAAGCTGTGCGGATGCCGACTCTTGTCAGGTCGTGGTCTTCTATCAATGCAACGCGAATTTTACTCATGTTTCTTCCAATAGTCCCCTAAACTTTTAAAATATCGTCCACTGACTCAGCCAAACTGAGTAAATTTGAGAATGTGTGCTGATTTAGAGTTTGACAAGCCGCACATCTTGTTTAAGCATACTCATGCAGTCGCCAAGAATGCAAGTTAATTTTTAAGTTATTTTGCCGCGATCGCCAGCTTGCGCCCGATCGCGGGACGGTTCAACAGTTGACCGGGGACTGTTGACTGGGGACTGTTACCTCGTACTCGATCGCGAAGAGATGGTCAGCGAGGAAAATTAATTTTTCCTTTCTACCTCCAAAGGGAGGCTTTAAACCCATTATTTTGCTGGTAAGCTCTCAATGTTTTTAACAGTTTAACTGAATTCTGCCATTGTCCGCCCCTTGATAGAGGTAAAGATAACACTACTCAGATACATTTAAACTATAAAAACTTTTGATGCACTCGGGTAATCAAAATAAATAAAGCTAGTAGCGCGAGTCTTGAGTCGATGTTATGGCTCAAGTTGAGTGCTTATTGATAATAACCAGTTATGACTCACTATCACGGCAATAACTATTTTCGCTCCGAGTTTTCCGACACGGAAGTATTACACAAAGTATCAGAAATAACTTCCCCCCAACGACAAGTTTGGGACTGCGAAACTCAGGACGATCGCCTGCGATCGGCCATTCCTCACATAGTTTGGAAAGTAAATGCGAAGGGCTGGGCGACTTATTTAGGTCATGGGTGGGAGGAGTATACGGGGGTACCAGCAGCAGCAGCCTTGGGTTTCGGCTATTTAGCGCGCGTTCACCCAGAAGACCGTCCTCGTCTGTTGGCCCGATCCTCTTCGTTGGCGCAGCCCCCGCAGGGGCGGGCTTCGCTAACGCACACTGCTCAAACCCCGCCGCCAAGTTACGAAATAAAATTTCGTCTGTTGGCGCGCTGCGGCACTTACCGCTGGAACTTAGCCAGAGGAGCGCCCGCGAACCCAGAAAGTCACGATGTTTTAGAGTGGGTAGGAACCTACACAGATATGGACGCGATCGAACAAACTCAAGCCGAGACAGAAGCAGAACCAGAATTTTTGGGGCCCCAAGCGCGCTCGCAAGCTAACTTCCGAGCAGAAAATTTGTGCGAACACAAGACGCTAACGCAGGCGGGGCAAGATTTGCAGGCGATCGATCGGTTTACAAATCTGTTAAGCCAGCGCGCGGGTAACTTGTCGGAATTGTTACAAGCAATCGCAGATGCGACTTTAGAGGCGATCGCCGGAGCTGAATTTTGCCTGGTAGCGCTCCCCGACTGCGATTGCAGCGGCCTCAAGCTCACCGCTGTCGGAGGATCTCAAAGCTTTGAGAAAGGCAAAACTCCGCAGGTGCAAAATAACCTGCTGTTGAAAGCGTTTGCGACGGGAGAGTCGCAACTGTGGTACTCTGACTGCGACTCAGGATTACCGGGGGCGGCAATCGCTGCGGCGATCGAGTCGGGAGAAAGTGGGCGTTTGGGCGTGTTGGCCATCGGCACCGGCAAAGAGTGCGCGGCAATTGAGGGATCTGTGCAACTGCTGGCGGTGATGGGAAAACAAGCTGCGATCGCGATTAACAACGCGCGGGCGATCGAAAAATTAAAAAAGCAAGAACAGCTTTTAGAGTTGCAAAACGAGCTGTTAATTCGCCAGCAGGAAGAACTGGAAAATCAGGGCCGGCGCATTCAACAGCAAAAATTGCAATTGCTAGAAGCAGCGAAGTTAAAATCCCAATTTTTGGGCACCATGTCCCACGAATTGCTAACTCCCATGAATTCGATTATCGGCTTTTCTCAATTGCTGCTGCGCCAGCACAAACAACTGCTGACTGAGGCGCAAACAAAGATGGTATCGCGGATTTTAAATAATGGCAAAAACCTGCTAACCCTGATTAACGATATCCTCGAACTCTCCAAAATTGAGAGTTGCCGCACAGAATTAGAAATAGAAGAATTTAATTTAGCGCACTTAGTAATGGATGCCGCTCGGGAATTTGGAACTCAAGCCATTGCAAAGAATGTAGCAATGTCTGTTAGCGTCTGCTTGCAGGAGCGGTTGATAGTTAATGACAAGTGGCGGCTGCGGCAAATTTTGGTTAATCTGATTTCCAACGCGATTAAATTCACGCATCAGGGCTGCATTTCGATCGAGGTGCGGGAATTAAAGGGCGATCGGCTAAGTATCACAGTTCGGGATACAGGAATCGGCATCTGTGAAACTGATATGCCCAAAATTTTTGACAAATTCCGCCAAGCCGACCAAACCGCAGCCCGCGCTTATCCTGGTACCGGTTTAGGATTAGCGATTTGTACTTCTTTAGTTCAGATGATGGACGGCACAATTGCCGCAGAAAGTCAACTAAAACAAGGTTCGACATTTACGATCGAAATTCCGCGAAAAATTCACGCTCAGCTATAAAAAATGCACGCAACAAAAGGCAGAAGGAAGTTCGGTTAGCTCCTTTTTGATAGCATTACAGTTATGTATTGCTGTCCCCGAAGAGCGAAATCGATCGCTCTTCGGGAACAGCACTCTCAAGGATGCAAATATACAATTCTGATGCTACCGAATTTGATATTGGCGATCGTATTATGTGCGATCGATTACCAAAAAAAAATGCTTCTGGATTGCGGACTCGTATTCCGCAATCCAGAAGCGGAATCGCATTCCGCCCTACGAACTAACCTATCTGTGCGGTTAATCGATCGGACAGGATTCTGCGTTTAGCTCGAAGCGGTTTTAACAACCGACTAAAGACTAGAAGTTTTCCCAACTTCAGCCTGAGTAGCAATTGGTTTAACATCGGTGTGGCCCATATTATTAGCTACATCGCGCAGCACCGAAATTTGCTGTTCAAAATCAAGACCTTCAATTTCACCCAATAGGCCATTGACAGCCTCAGTTGCCTCATATCCTTCGGGGATATCCACAATTTTGTCCCCCATACCAACCGCCCAAGCATACCAAACCACCAACTGATTGTTAGCAGTTAAAGCTCCGTAATCGCGAGAATAAGGCGTGTCATCGCGGTTGACAATAGCTCGCATTATATTCAGTTGTTCATCATCAGAAAGGTTGTAAAAATCACCTAGCAGCACGGGAGCTAATTCTGGCTCTGCGGCTTGGGGAGCTGCTGGTGTAATTGAATCTCCCATTTCTTCATAAATAAAGTAGAGCAGCGCCAGTTTTTCATCTGTACCCAACCCGTTGATTTTCTGAACTATCTTTTGAGTGTCCTTGGAGAGAGAGTGAGAATTGGTTTCGGCGGGTGAGTTCATAAATAAGTTCCTTAAAAATGCTTCCAGAATATATAAATATCAAGATTTGTAAGTACAAGTCACCATCCTCTAGAGGTAATGTGATTTGAGATTTGAGATTTGAGATTTGAGATTTGAGATTTGCAAATGACTTATTTTATAAGGGTTTGGGCTACGGGCTGGCGGTTGGATTAGTTTTTTATACGGGCATAATGTTTAGCCACCAGTAGTCAAAACTCATCCTTAAGATAGAAGCCACCGATACATCTGCAGATAGATGAAAAAACTGCGAAATTAAATTATTATTTAGAAATTGAATTCTTAAATAAAACTAGCAAGGAGTCCGATATGTCTGAAGTCAGTAAAGAAGCAAATAACTCTCAAACATTTGACGCTCAGCAAATAACTGAAAATGTGGAAGCTGGAGAACAAAAATTGCAGAATGTTGATGTATCGGCAGACTACGAAGCTTCCAAAGAATTCAGCGTTAGTGAAGTCGATCGCACAAGTGCAGGTGCCAAAGCTGCCGCCGCTGCAACTAAGCCTAAATTTGATGTTCCCGCTCCTAAAGATATTGCAACATCGGCAAATTCAAGCAGCAAGCCCGATGATTTTCGGGCGATGGCTAAGGAAGTTAAGCCTGCAGGTACACCGGGGAATGTTACCGACGATTTGGTAGAGAAGGCGATCGATCGCGGTACTCCTGGCAGTTAATTGAGAAATTGTCAATCCTCGACAGATAAGCTCTATCTCGTAGGGTGCGCGGGCGCACCTTACTTCTACAATTCGCGCGTCCAACCACTTTTTGCAAAAGTCCTGAATTCTCAATTGACTGTACGATAAGCAGGGAGAATCTCATTTTTGTAAAAAGTATTTTTTTTGCTTGAGTGCTTTCCGAGTTCTGAATGCAGAACACAGATGATCCAGATTTGGATTGTGGTTGAAGGGCGATTTTTCAAGTATTCTCGGCTTAAGTTTATGTTTATGAAGTTTTAAGTGTCGCTAATTGATTGATTTTAAGTCGATCGCCCGACAAATCTTGCTCGCAGTGCGATCGTCCAAAATTTCAATTACTAAGTCTACCCGATCGCCCTCCAGCATCGACTGCATAAATAACTCAGGATGCAGCGCTTTCCAGAAATATTCAACAAACCGATTAATTTCGGCTTCCGACATTCCCGACTTACCCGCCGCCATCATTTCCCGTTCCGCCTGATTCCGCCACACTTGAGAAACGCGGTAATCTCGGGGATACAAAACCATCAACCGATCTAATCGGTTCCACAGCGGCAAATAGTCGTGCAGCTTCGCATTCATATCGCGCGCAAACAGACAGTCAGCCTCTGTAGAAATAGGAAACGGCTCAGTTGCTAAAAACTCGTTTAATGTGGCATCAGCGACTGGATTCACGCCGACAAACCAACCTTCAAACAGTACAATATCCGCACCGCAAATAATTTCGGGTTGAGTTCTGTCTCCCGCACCACCCCAGCCCGATTTGTCAAACCGGGGAATTTCTATATTTTTAATTATATCTGTTGGCGGGAAATCGGATTTTAGATTGTCAACTGCTGCTAATTCGCTAGTTTCTGAACCTCGCAACTTGTCTAAAACTGCGATTCCCAAGTCAATATCGTGAGTTCCGGGGGGGCCGCGCCAAATTAAACGGGGGTCTGTTTTTTGGAGTTGTTGGCGATCGGCATAAGTCTTGTAAAGGTCATCTAAAGAAATGCTGACCGTAGAATATCCCATTTTTTCCAGAATCACCTTCAAAACTTGGCATAAAGTCGTTTTTCCGGTTCCTTGACTGCCTAAAATACCTTGAATTAGAGGACGGTTAAAACTTTGTTTTTCAGTAGATAATTGGATTGCTAGCGGCAGCCAAAGATTCCACAAAGTTTCGAGAAAAATAGTTGACTTTTGCGGGAAAGTATGCAGTTTGTCAAGCAGAGCAAACAATAAATCGGTTTTGTGACGGACAACATCGGCTGCTGAGTCGGGAGTAATGTTAAAAGCGCGCGCGCGCGCCTCATCCGCAAGTTCCCAAACTGCCAGCAATTCTAACTCGCGGGCGCCGATCTTCCTGAGCGGGCGATCGCCAGTTATCCATGCTTCTAAAATTTCTACAGGATTTAAGTTCGATCGATCCATCTGCTTAAAAATATCGGGCGGACACTCGAAAGCAAGGCCCCTACAACTCAACACTTGTTAAGAACCAAGCTTAAAAGCCTCCACAAATAAATTATAAGTAACACCAATTTTCAAAGCTTGCAGCAGTTCCACCCATAAATAACGAGTTCCTTGCCGCCGCCAGCCATAAAGCAGCAGGCTCACCAATTCCGTCCACAATACCAACAGCGCCGCGGCGATAATATCCCAATCAGAGGATTGTCCGGCGATCGTCGAAAGAGCAGTTCCCAAAAAAGTGCCGAACAGCAAGCTAATGAGCAAAAGCGAAATCCGCCGCCAAGGATTGCTCGCCCAGCGTGCGAATTGCTCGCCCAGAATGTCAAGCAATCTGTTAATTCGGGTATTCTGCATAGTCGTTAAAAATTATACTGATGAGTTAAAAAATGTGGGTCTAGAGCGACTCTAAATGTTTACCGGGTGTGTCGGCCCCCATCTAAAATTTAAAATTTAACATTTAAGATGGTATTGAGCGATCGCCACGACTGCATTAGCTTTGGCGATCGAAGGTCAAGCCCTCCTCTTTGCTAGCAAAGACGCTCGCTCGCGATCGGTCAACTAATAGTGTATCTGTATCTTGTGGCAAAGCAGCCCCAGGCTCTAGATTCCAAGTCGTTATGACTAATTGCACCTGTGCGAACTATATGTTTAAGAATAAAACTTATGAAGCTTAAAATTTACCAGATTTTAATTGGATTGTCGATCGTCCTAATGATAGGAATGTTTCTGGGACGCTTTGAAATCACGATCTCCAACGGTGCAAATCAGCCCAACGATCTACCGAACGCAGCCACCGCACTCCCCCCAATACCCCCCGTTTCTCCAGTCACCACAGCCTCGGCAGATACCGCAAACGAACCAAAACCCGACTCAATAGCAGCGCCCCGAGAGTCAGAGGAGGAATTGCTTGCCTCAATCCCTGCAAATATTAAAGCCGCCGGCATTCTGCGCGTCAGCAACCGCAGCGAACACCCAGTGCGAGTAGCCCTGCTGTCGAAAGGCCAAGCCGAGAAATCCTACGGGAAACCGGCACACTGGGATTTTGCGCCGGGGGAAGGAGGCGACAAGGGACTGATGCTATCGCTGCCGGAGGGCAAGTTAAAAGTCAAACGGGGAGACATTGTGGTGGTTTTTGCTCAAGATGGTTCCCGCCGCTACTGGGGGCCTTACGTTGCCGGGGAGACAGCCTCGCCCGCTTGGAACAGCACAGCGGAGGAATGGCAATTAATTTTGCAGCCTTGAAGGCTAGGAGGAAGGAAGAAGGAGGAAGGAAGAAGGAGGAAGGAAGAAGGAAGAAGGAAGAAGGAAGAAGGAAGAAGGAAGAAGGAGGAAGGAAGAAGGAGGAAGGAAGAAGGAAGAAGGAGGAAGGAAGAAGGAGGAAGGAAGAAGGAGGAAGGAAGAAGGAAGAAGGAGGAAGTCATTAGTCATTAGTCATTAGTCATCAGTCATCAGTCATCAGTCATCAGTGCTGTCGCCTCCGAGCTTTCCGTACAACGTCATCAGGCAGAAGGCAGAAGGAGGAAGGAAGTCGGAGGAAGACATACACAGCCAGCTCGCGAGCTATATTTGATATTTCATTAGGTGGATTTACTTAGCTGCGGCCGGAGATTTTGGTTGAGAAACCGGGTTGCTCAGCTATTGTTGAGAACGGTGCAAGATTTGAGTTGAACCGGATTCGATCGAGTTTCGAGTTTCGAGAATGCAAATCTTTCGGTAGACTCTCTAATGCGAGTTAAAATTTAAAATCTAAAATCGCAGGAAGTTTGGGTGAAGGAAGTTATTAAAAAGTTGTCAGAGTTTAGGAATCGCCCTATCGCGCCTTTGTTGCTGTCGCTGTTGTGGCTGGGGGCGATCGCCTCGGTGGCTTTTTTGTGGAATCTCGGCAACATCGGCTTAGTTGACGAAACCGAACCGCTGTTTGCCGAAGCCGCCCGTCAAATGACGGTGACAGGGGATTGGATCACTCCTTATTTCAACGGCGAAACCAGGTTTGACAAGCCACCGTTGATTTACTGGCTGATGGCGGTGGCTTACCGCACTTTGGGAGTTAACGAGTGGGCTGTACGTCTGCCGTCGGCTTTGTGCGCGATCGCCCTTACTTGCCTCGGATTCTATACGCTATCGAAGACAGAAGGAAGTTCGGCAACGGATTCTGTAGCAGATGTAGCGGATGTAGCGGATGTAACCGAGGAGAAATCCGAGGGAATATTTTCTCAGTCTCCCCCTCCC
>NZ_CAWPRX010000196.1:0-42003 GCF_963890365.1 Tychonema sp. LEGE 07196
TTTCAAACTATTCTTTTTTCTAGGTTCAGTTTTTTGCCTTAAGTCCGCGGTGTCAACCGCCTTCTCTTTGGCGCTTTATTAATATATCAACTCTCCCCTGAGTTGTCAAGCTTTTTTGCAAAGTTTTCTGCCTGCCTTGAAAACCATATACAGCAAAGCTTTCCACTGCTGAGTCAAATCAATTTTATTATTGCCGGGCTCTGGTTCTCGGGATATCGCTTCTTTCGATCAGTATTAGTAAGGTTTTTTCAGGGGACTCTTCCGCCAATGGGTAGAATATCTGTACAGACAGATGTTCTATATATATATGTGTTCGATCGCCCGCTCATGAAAAAACCTGCCCCTCGCCCTAGTGCCTTGTTCGTTACCTGCGCTTCACTGCTGATGGCTTGCACTCAGACGAACACTCCCCAGACATCGACTACAGTATCTCCAGGTACTTCGCCCTCTCCGCGAACTTCGCTACAAGGTTCGGCTGCGGGGAACTCTACCGCTATTCCCGTTGGGGTTGGGGTGGCGCAAACTAGCAATGTGGCTTTGCTCGGTCAGGAACAGGTGGCTGGGGCGAAAATTGCTGAGAAGTATTTCAACGATAAGGGCGGTGTGGATGGGACGCCGATTAAACTGGTGTTCCAAGATACGGGTGGAGATGAACAAGGGGCGATCAATGCCTTCAATACTCTGATTAATCAGGATAAGGTGGTGGGTATTGTGGGCCCAACTTTGTCGCAGCAGGCTTTTAGTGCCGATCCGATCGCCGATCGCGCCAAAATTCCCGTACTCGGACCATCCAACACCGCTAAAGGCATTCCCCAGATTGGTGATTATGTGGCCAGAGTCTCCGCGCCTGTCGCCGTGGTAGCACCTAATGCAGTTAAAGCGGCCCTGAAGCAAAATCCCAATATTAAGAAAGTAGCCGTGTTTTTTGCTCAGAATGATGCTTTTAGCAAATCTGAAACTGAAACTTTTCAGGCAACGGTTAAAGATATGGGACTGGAATTGGCAACAGTCCAAAAATTCTTGACTACTGATACAGATTTCCAATCTCAAGCCACTAATGGGATAAATGTCAAGCCCGATTTGATAATTATTTCTGGGTTGGCCGCCGATGGAGGCAATTTAATTAAGCAGTTGCGGGAGTTGGGCTACAAAGGCGTTATCATTGGGGGCAACGGTCTGAATACTTCCAATGTATTTTCGGTTTGCAAGGCTCTTTGCGAGGGGGTCTTAATTGCCCAAGCATACAGCCCGGAATATCAGAATGAGATTAATAAGGCTTTTCGTGATGCTTATCGCGCTCAATTTAAGAAGGAACCTCCTCAGTTTAGCGCTCAAGCTTTTACTGGCGTACAAGTTTTTGTTGAGTCATTAAAAGAAATTAATGCTAAGTCTAAGGTTAGCCAAAAGCCTTTGGCAGAATTGCGTACAAATTTGAATCAGCAGTTGTTGAGTGGAAAGTACGATACGCCTTTGGGGGAAATTTCTTTTACGCCTGAAGGTGAAATCAATCAGAAAGAGTTTTATGTGGCACAGATAAAAATGGATGCTGATGGTAATAACGGTAAATTTGAGTTTTTGAAATGAAGTCAGCCACGACACGGATACACGGATGATTTATTGAGTGTGACTCTGAAGTCTCCCCCCGCCCCCCCAAGGGGGGAAGTCAGAAGTCAGAGTAAAAATTGTATGTTTTTTGTTGTTGAATGATTTCGATGTGAGGCTCAATTCTTAACTGGTGATGGACTTAACTCTGTTTCTGCAACAATTTTTGAATGGTTTGTCGATCGGCAGCGTGTATGCTATTTTTGCCCTGGGATACACCCTAGTGTTTTCTATTCTCGGAATTATTAATTTTGCTCACGGTGCAGTGTTTACTTTGGGTGCTTATTTCACTTATGCGCTGATGGGCGGTGCTTTTGGTTTTAACGGGTTGTTGGCTAATGCGAGAATTCCCGTACAGTTTCCTTTTGCTGTGGCCATAATTTTGGGCAGTACGCTGGCTGGTTTGGTGGGAGTAATTGTTGAAAGAGTTGCTTTTTTGCCTTTGCGCCGCAGAAACTCAGATCCTCTGCTGACGGTGGTTTCTAGTTTGGGGGCGGCGGTGGCGATCGCTAATATCATCCAGTATCTTGTCGGTGCTGAAATTTACACTTTTCCTACTAATACTTACGGCAATTTGCCGGCAGCTATTAACTTTGGTACGGCAGATAAACAGATTCCTATTCGCACTGTTCAAATACTGATTTTTGGCGTAGCTATTGCGGTTGTTAGTCTTCTAACTTACTTAATAAATTTCACTAAATTTGGTAAAGCAATGCAGGCGGTGGCTGAAGATGCTACTACTTCTAGTCTGTTGGGTATTGATACTGACAGATATATTGTTTTGACGTTTTTTGTGAGCAGTTTTCTGGCTGGTTTGGCGGGGAGTTTGGTGGGTTCTAGTGTGAGTATTGCTGGGCCGTATTTTGGTATTGCTTTTGGTTTGAAGGGTTTGGCGGTGATTGTACTTGGTGGATTAGGGAGTATTCCTGGGGCTGTTTTGGGTGGGTTTTTAATTGGTTTAGTGGAGGCTTTCGTACCGGGGGATTTTTCGGCTTATAAGGATGCTGTGGCTTTTGCTATATTGTTTATTATGCTGTTGGTTAGGCCGCAGGGTTTGTTTGGACGACGTTTGATTCAAAAAGTGTAGAATTATTTGCCATAACTCTAGTGCCTCAGTTGCTAAATGGATATTATATGAAATTAGAAGTTCCATTAATTGTAAGCGATCGCCTTTTGTTGCGATTAGCAAATCAAGACGATATCTGCGAAATTATTAAATTTTATAGTGAAAATCAAAAGTTTTTTACTCCCTGGCACCGACATTGGGCGGAGAATTTTTTAACGGAAAGTTATTGGCAAAAACAAGTAGAGAAAGATTTCCAAGGATTTGAGTCTGACAAATCTTTAAAGCTGTGGATTTTTGATAAGGCTAATCCTGAGTATATTCTCGGCAACGTTAACTTTGATAATTTTGTACGAGGTGCCGGTCAGTTTTGCTTTTTGGGATATAATCTGGCAGAAGCGCAACAAGGTAAAGGTTATATGACGGAAGCTGTGCGAGTTGCAATTCAATATGTTTTTGGAGAGTTAAATTTACATCGCATTATAGCAAATTATATACCTCACAATCAGCGTAGCGGTAATCTACTTAAAAGATTAGGATTTATGGTAGAAGGTTACTCTAGAGACTATTTGTTGATAAATGGTCGGTGGGAAGACCATATTCAGACTAGCTTAATCAATCCAAATTGGAAACCAAGCTAACCCGATTTTCCTTAATAAATTCTAATCTAAAATATCTAAAATCAAATGGCTACATTTTTTACTACTTATGGGTTTCTGATTGTCTCGATGTTGCTGGGTGCAATGTTGGGAATGTCACTGTATTTGCCTCTAATGACTGGACAGTTGTCTCTGGCTAGCCCTGGTTTTTATGCTTTAGGCGGGTATATTGCGGCGATTTTGTCTACAACGGTGTTTCAACAGACAGGGGGTTTGTTTCCTCTGCCATTGTTGTTATTGGAGATGATAATTGCAGGGGCTGTTTCGGGGTTGCTGGGGATTTTAGTGGGAATTCCGGCCCTGCGGTTAAGTGGCATTTATTTGGCGATCGCAACTATTGCTTTTGTGGAAATTTTGCGGGTTTTATCGCTGAATTTAGATATCACTGGCGGGGCTGTGGGGATTTTTGGGATTCCGCAACCGTTTGCGACGCCGATCGAGTATTTGTGGATTGTACTACCTTTACTGTTGGTAAGTATGGCGATTGTGTATCGGCTGGAACGGATTCGGGTGGGGCGGGCTTTTGCTGCAATCCGCGCTGATGAGTTGGCGGCTGATGCGATCGGCATTAACCCAACTTTTTATAAGGTTTTGGCTTTCACGTTAGGTGCTGTTTTAGCTGGGGTTGTGGGTGCAGTTAGCGCTCATTTCCTGAATACTTGGAACGCCCGTCAAGGTACTTTTGATGCTAGTATTATTTACTTGACTTCTGTGTTGATTGGTGGTAGCCGAACGTTTCTGGGAGCAGTTTTGGGTGGGATGGTGTTTACTGCTTTGCCGGAGGTTTTGAGGGGAATGGCGACTATTCAGGGATTGCCGCTTTGGTTGGCACAATTTCTGCGGGATGGACGGTTAATTATTTTTGGGTTGCTAATTGTTTTGGGGACGATATTTTTTCCGCAAGGTTTGGTGACGCCGGAGTTGTTGAAGAGGTGGAGGAAGGGCGATCGTACTTCTGTTTAAAAACAGATAGTATTACGATTTTGCCCCATCCTCATCAATGGCTATATCAATGATGTACAATTATTAAGAATTTTATTATTTAGGTGAGAAGAATCATATTACTTTTGCTTGACTAGGGCGTTATTGTTGGTGGAATCCTTACCTTCTGCTTTGAACCGATCGCATAAGTTTTGTGCCATAAGTTGAGCAACTTGTTCATGACCTTGACTATTCCAGTGACCGTCACAGCGCATAGCATTGGGAAAGCCATGTACGCAAGTTTTATTTTTTTCTGCATACTCTCGCAATCGCGGGACTGTATCCAATGTCGTAATATTGAGGCGATCGCCAAGGGCTTTGATCCTCTGATTCGGATAATACAAGTCCTTAATCCTAAATCGTTTCACATAGCTTTGACGCATCATAGGCTCAGGATTGACTTGAACTCCCGAACTGACAATCAAAATCATAAAATCTGCTTTTTGGGTCTTGACTTCCCGATTCATTAGTGTAATTAATCCTTCTGTTACTTGCCAAGCCTCTTTCCATACTGGATCGATAGGTTCTTGAAAGTTATGACCTGAGCGCTTTCTGTCTATCGTCTCAACTAGACGTTTCTTATTATTTAAATCAATTTGTCTGACTAACCGCAAGATGCGTGAATGATTGACCAACCAAGTCGGAAGATAATCAACAGATGAAAACTCTAAATAGTTATGTTGTCTTTGTGAAATGTTCAACCCAGAATCATCTAGAACTAATTCGCCATTATTATAGACAAAAAATGGCTTACGTTTAGAAAATTCAAGTTTTTTTGAATTATTAATGATATCGTTGCCAGGAAGAAAAGCTAAGAGCACTAAATCTGGAGAATATTGCCAGACTTTATGGCGCAGAGTGATTAGTTCTTGATCCGTCCCATAGCCCTGAACGCCAAAATTAATTACCTCTACTTTGCGATCGCCTAAAGCAGTACATTGTTTATTGAGTTGCTTTCTCATTTTCCACCAAAAAGTATTTTCCATCGGTACTTGTAAAGATTCGGCAAAGGAATCTCCCAACACTGCGATCCGAAAAGTTTTTGGTGGTTTTTCTTTAGTATGTTCGCGATCGCGCAAACCATCTTTATTTGCGCGAATTAAGGAGCGAGCGCCTTCCCCCTGCCACTCGAAAGACGCACCCGGTTTCAATGACCAACCAGCGGGATCGTCTAATGTGTAACTTGCAAAAGAAGCAAGATCGCTTGGTTTTTCTATACCTTTAATTCCCCCCAGATGCAGAGCTAATTCTCCCATAAAAACACCAGCCATAATTCCTCCCAAAATTAGGCTGAGTTTTTTCGCCCATAAACTTAGTTTTTTCATTTTAGTTTTTTTATAGATAAAAATCTCGTCTAAATCGCCGTGACTATCTCAAAAAGACAATCCCTATAGACAATTAATGTTTGTCTTACGAAGCTAATTTTATACTTTTGAGTATCATATATCGATCGCCCAAAACTGAAAAGAGAAAAAAGACGGAAAAAGACGGGTCTTTATAAAATGTGGATGCAGGGCGGAAAAAGACGGAAAAAGACGGAAAAAGTCGGCTATACTAACCGTAGTTCTCTGACAACCCTACTGATGGACACTGCCCATATATTGCAATTTGTAGATGAAGTGCTCAGCGCGAAGACAGGCAAACGTCTAAATGACTTGCAGCGTAAAATTATAGAGGGAATACTTAAGCGACAAAAGTATTATTATATTGCAGATACTTATGGCTGTACGGCTGGTCATGCTAAGGATGTAGGTTATAAGCTTTTACAAATGTTATCTAATGTTTTTGGTGAACCAGTTGACAAAGGTAATCTGGAATCTGTTTTAGAACGGCAATTAAATCTGAAGAGCAATTTGGTCGATCGCACTACTAATTTTGGTCATAGCAACACAATTAACTATATCAATGGTTGCTCAGAACTACCCACTCCTACGCCATATAAAAGTCAGCCTGCGACTCCCGACTACCATGACGGCACGAATCAAGGTAAAACTGAAATGGTTGGTAAATTACGGGAGTTGGGCTTGAAGGATGAGCAAATTGCAGGGGTGCTAGGACTAGCCTTGGAGGTGGTGAAGCAGGTAGATTGAAAAGAATGAGTTTATTTGTAGTCTCAAACCCTTTATCTGAAACAGTGACAACTCTGGGTTGAAACACATATAATTCAGTCAGGAGGTATAAGTTTTATGTTCGCAGTCGTCACCCCAGAAAAGATTCATTTACCACCAGGAACACTGATAAAATTTCCCGGTAGTTGGCAGGATTACCAAGCGCTTGTAGAACAATTGGGCGATCGTTCAATTCCGCGCATCAAATATCGACCAGGAGAGATTTTATTAATGTCCCCTTTACCCGTACACGGAAAACAAGCAAATATCATTGCTGATGTCGTCAAAGTTTTGCTAGATTTCTTGGGCAGAGATTATGAAGCGTTTACACCAATTACGATGGATTTGCCGGAAGAAAGAGGAATTGAACCCGATTATTGTTTTTATATCGATAATTGCGCCGCCATTCTGGGTAAAGATCGGATTGCTTGGGGTGTTGAACCGCCACCCGATTTAGTAATTGAAGTAGATGTAACTAGCTACACGGACGTAGATGATTACTTGCCTTATCAAGTGCCGGAGGTGTGGCTGTTTAAGCAAAATAGGCTCATAATTTACTGCTTGCAAAATGGTCGATATGTCGAAAGTTCAGTTAGCCGTTATTTTCCCAATTTTAATGTATCAGAAATTGTGGAGGAATGCTGGCAAATGTCGCGCGATCGCCATACAAGTACAATAATTCGGGAGTTACGGCAAAAAATCGAAAGGGAGAACGGTTGAATCATCGTGTCCGGTGAATGGATTGTAATTCCTGTAGGGGCAGGCGATGCCCTGAACGTAGCCGAAGGGTTCACCAACAATAATGGCCTAAAACAGAAAATTATCATAAACCTGCCCCCGCCCAACGACTATAAATAATTTTGATTGTGGGTCATCAAACAAACATCATATTCTGCCAAATCTTAATAGTTTTGTCACTACTGCCGCTAGCCAAAAACTCTCCTTCCGGGGTGAAATTTACGGAATAAACAGAATTTGTATGACCTAAAATATTACAAAGTTCTTGACCATTTTTTACCCGCCAAATCTTGATAATTTGATTGCTACTGCTGGCAATTACTTCGCCATCGGGACTAAACGCGATCGAATCTACATACCAAGAATGACCTGCAATTGTTAAAATTTCTTGCCAATCTTTGACCCACCAAATTTTGATAGTATTGTCGTGACTGCCACTCGCCAGAAACTCTCCGTTGGGACTAAAAGCTACACAACGCACGCAGTCTGTATGACCAGTCAGCGTGCGAATTAGCTTGCCATCTTTGACTCGCCAAATCTTAATAGTTCTGTCCCAACTGCTGCTAGCCAGAGTTTCTCCGTCAGGACTGAAGGCGACGCAGTAAACTAAGTTACTGTGACCGCTAAATGTGCGGATTTCTTGCCCGTCTTTCACGCGCCAAAGCTTAATTGTTTTGTCCCAACTGCTGCTAGCCACAGTTTCGCCGTCGGGACTGAAAACTAAGCCATAAACTGAGTTGCTGTGACCTGCAAGCGTGCGTATTTCTTGCCCGTCTTTCATCCGCCAAAATTTGATTGTTTTGTCGTGGCTACTGCTGGCAAGTATCTTTCCATCGGGGCTAAAAACTACTGTATGAACTGAGTTGGTGTGTCCGGCGAGAGTTACTATTTCTTGCCCCTCTTGTACTTGCCAAAGCTTGATTGTTTTGTCATCGCTACCGCTGGCGATAACTTCTCCGTTTGGGCTGAAATCTACAGAGGAAATTAAATTTTTGTGTCCGGTTAAGGTGTGAATACATTGCCA
Organism: Tychonema sp. LEGE 07196; assembly: GCF_963890365.1. Classification (NCBI taxonomy): domain Bacteria; kingdom Bacillati; phylum Cyanobacteriota; class Cyanophyceae; order Oscillatoriales; family Microcoleaceae; genus Tychonema; species Tychonema sp. LEGE 07196. The sequence goes on from NZ_CAWPRX010000196.1 coordinate 8,176, forward strand.
GTTATGAGTTGGCTGAGGAGGCGGATTGGGATTGGCGGCAGGCTTGACTGCTTTGGTAATTGTTTGAGGAATGGTGAGTTTACTAGCTGCTTCTGGATTCAGTTGTGTTAAGACTTCAACAGCCGTTTGATAGCGATGGTTCGTAGCATTTTCAATCATTTTGTCTAAGATTTTGCCCGTTTCTTCACTCACCGGGTTGTTTGCCAAATATTGCCGCCAAATCCAGGCATCTTCGCCCGGATCGAAGAGATCAAAGGGAGAAACTTGAGTTAGCAAATACAGGCAAGTTACGCCTAAACTGTATAAATCGCTGGTAAAAAATGCTTTACCTCTGGCTTGTTCGGGGGCGATGTATTCGGGGCTGCCGATGCTGGTTCCTGTTTTGAGTAAAGCCGTACCTGTAGCTATTTTTGCTGCACCAAAGTCTACTAAAACTAATTGTTTGTCGGCGCGGCGGATGATGTTTTCGGGTTTGATATCTCGGTGAATTACGTTGTGGGAGTGGATGAAGTGAAGTACGGGTAATAAGCTGTTGAGTAAGTCTTGAATTTGAGTTTGTGTAAATGTGCCTTCTGTTGCTACAATTTGTGCTAGATTTTGTCCATCGATAAATTCTTGGACTACATATTGTCGGTTGTCTTGGATGGAATATGCCAAGAGTTCGGGAATTTGAGGATGTTTCCCTAATTCGTCTAATCGCATTGCTTCTTGTTCAAAAAGTTCGGCTGCTTTTTTGCTATTGCGATTGCTGGCTGATGGGATGAGTGGAGTTTCTGGGGGTAAGAATTGTTTGATGACGCAGCGGGGTTTTGATGGTTTGTCTTCGTCAACGGCGAGTAATGTTCTGCCAAAGCCTCCTTGTCCGATCGCCTTTATGGCCCGATATCTGTCGCGCAACAGCAGTTTTGACCGGCAATTTCGGCAAATTTTGGCTGTATCCGGGTTTTCGGGCTTGGAACAGTTGGGGTTTAGGCAATAACTCATTCGATTTTAGATGGTGGATTTTAGATTATTTGTATCAGGCAGTAAATATTATACCTGTTTCCAGAGTCTAGATAATTTAGTTTGTAGTGAGGACTTTAATCCTTCTATCTTAGATAAAGAAAGACTTCAGTCCTCATTACGAACATTTAAAAATTAACATAAAATACCAAATTTGGTTTGTAGTGAGGACTTTAGTCTTATTTTTTGAGTTGAGAAAAGAAGGACTTCAGTCCTCACTGTCAACAGCGAGAAATTAACTATTTTAGAAGTTCCACATGACTGGGTTGTCATCTAAACTATCGGTGACTGTTCGCCCGATCGCGTCTATTGCTTTTAAGTCCTCTTGACTCAGCTTTACTTCGGCAGCTTTGGCATTAGCGGTGGCTTGTTCGGCATTGCGCGCGCCAACAATTGCGTTGGTTTGCGGCTGGGCGATTAACCAGGCTAATGCTAAATTGCCCAAGCTTGTTTGGTGGCGATCGGCAATTGGCCGGAGTTGATTTAATGCTGTTTGCACTCTGGCGTAATTTTCCTTGATAAACAGCTTGCTTTTGGCGCGGTGATCGCCTTCTTCAAATTTGTGTTCTGGCCCAAATTTACCTGTTAATATTCCTTGAGCTAGAGATGAGTAGGCAACGATTGAGATATTATTTTCTACACAGTAGGACATGGCCTCTTTTTCTACCCAGCGCCAAAACAGAGAATAGGGCGGTTGCAAGCTGTCGATGCGTCCGTATTGGGCGGCTTCTGCTATTTGGGCGCGGGAGAAGTTGGAAACGCCGATCGCCCGAATCTTCCCCTGTTCTTTTAATTTGTTCAGCGCGTCCATTGTTTCTGCAACGGGCACTAATTCGGAATTCCAAGTCCCGGCGGGCCAGTGGATTTGGTAAAGGTCGATATAATCGGTGTTGAGGTTTTTTAGCGATCGATCGCACGCCTCGACTACCAAATCGGGTTTGAGATGATTGGCAAAAACTTTGCTAGCATAAACTACTTGCGATCGCACATCTGAAAGCGCTTTGCCGATAATTTGTTCCGAATGTCCTTCTCCGTAGACCTCCGCCGTATCAAAGGTGGTAATACCGGCCTCAAAAGCGGCGCGCATTGCTTTGACAGTTTCGGCATCCTCAATTCCCACCCACATCCGCTTTCCAGCTTGCCAAGTCCCCATAATTATCGGGCTAATTTGAATTCCCGATGTTCCCAATTGTCGCTTTTCCATAGCTATAGCCCTAATTTGAATTTTTACTATTTACCCTCAAACCATCTAATTTTAACAGAAAAAAGTTGTTATAATTGCTGTAAATTACCGATTTTGTTACTTTGGTTAAAACCAAACTAAATTCTATGAAATCAACTACTCGCGCGCTGAAAGAATGGAATGTAGCGGTTAATGCTTTGGAAGAGGGCAAAACGATTGTACTGTTGCGAAAGGGAGGCATTCGCGAGCAAGCAGGACAGTTTAATGTTGCTGACAAGCAGGTTTTGCTTTATCCAACTTTTGAACACCAACAGCCGGATTTATTAAAGCCAGATTTTGCGAGTCAGGTGAAAACGGTAGAATCTGGTTGGCATCCAGAATTTATTAAAATTAGCAGTTGGGCTGAGATTACCGATGTTTTTTTGGTAGCTTGTAAACCTGCAATTACGGCGCTTTTTCCTTACCATATCTGGAATGAAAAATTTGTCGGCGACCGCCTGAAATGGCAACAAAATCAGCCAATTTATATTTTACTACTGCGGGCTTATCGGTTAGCCCAAAATCTAGAAATTCCGTACATTTCTGCCTACGGCGGTTGCCGTTCTTGGATAGATTTGGCTAGTCCTATTTCCCTGGAGGGAAGCGAAGCTGTTTTATGCAATCGAGAATACCTTGAACGTTCAAATGAAATCCGCAATCTGATGGCGAATCCTCCGAATGCTTCTGGTTCGCAGAAAATCACAAAACTGACAATTTGATCGTTCGCACTTCAGTCTTCATTAATACTTTTTAATGTACTTTTCGAGAGGCGTCCTTCTACTAAACCCAGCCCAAAATCTGCTGCTAATGCCATTAAAGCTGACGGAATTGCCCCAGCTAAAAGTAACTGATTGTTGACTGTAGCAACGCCGCGAAAAATAAACACGCCCAAGCCGCCGGCACCAATTGCAGCGGCAATAGTTGCTAGCCCGATCGCAATTACCGCAGCAACTCGTACTCCCGCCAAAATTACGCCCAGCGCTAGGGGAAGTTCTACTTGCCATAACAGTTGCAGATCCGTCATTCCCATACCTCTCCCGGCTGCTACGATCGCCGGATCGACACCGACAATCCCGGTATAAGTGTTGCGGATAATGGGCAGTAGGGAATAAAGTGTGAGGGCGATGATTGCCGTGCGATCGCCTATTCCTCCCACAACGGGCATCGGAATGAGCAAGCCAAACAAAGCTAAACTGGGAATTGTTTGCATAATATTTGCAAATCCCAAAATCGGCTTTTTCAAGTGGGGTTTTCTCGTTACTAAAATCCCTAGGGGAATCCCGACAATAATTGCGATCGAAATTGCGACAGTTACTAAATATAAGTGTTCGAGTACGCGCTGAATTATTTCAGCGCCATAGCGGTTGATAAAAATTATCATCGGGTTATTGGTTATTGCTGATTGCTGTCAATCTTATAAATCATTTTCCATTTCAGGACTTTCTTCACCAGGATAGAAGCGAAAGTCCAGAATTTCCTCTAAGCTGTAAAAGCAGTTTGGAGGAAATGTTTTAAGAGGTAAATCGGTTTCTCCTACTGCCAAATCTCTACCGTTTTGATAAGCTTCTTGGAAAGCTTCTTGCAAGTAAGGTTTCAGACTTGGGTTATCCTGTATCAGTCTCTGAGTGTCCCGCCGCTGCACTCGAATTGTAGACAGCCAGCTACGACTGCGCTGCTGGGGCTGATATTGCCACTTCAGCAAATGTCCCAGCAAAATGCTCAAACGATTTCTAAGTTCTTGACGTTCCTGTTTGCCCAAAGATTCAATCTCCTCAATTAAATTTGGCAAGTCAAGTTCACTCCACTGACACTTGCGAAGTAACTTGGCTTGTTCTTGCGTCCAAGCATAGAAGTCTGTCTCGTAAAGACTGTGCATCGTTTGATTATCAGCTTAGTTACTAAAACTATATTATAGAATTTTTGCGAAAATCATTCAAATCTAGCTACTTGCAAACATTCAATAAATGCCCTAGCTTCTGGATGCTGAGATTTTAAAAAATCGTCGGGCGATCCCAATTCAACCAATCGTCCATCCTGCATTAAACCAATTTTAGAAGCTAACAAAAAAGCTTCTTGAATGCCGTGAGTCACAAAAATCACAGTTTTGCCTAGTTGCTGCTGCAATTGACCGAATTCCCGCTGCAATTCCAGGCGAGTAATGGGGTCTAAAGCGCCAAACGGTTCGTCCATTAACAGCAGTGGAGGGTCAGCGGCCAGGGCTCTGGCGACACCCACGCGCTGCCGCTGTCCGCCAGATAACTGATGGGGATAACGTTTGGCGAAGTGCTGCGGATCGAGGTTGACTAATTCTAACAGTTGGCGGACGCGAGATTGAATGCGCGAGCCTTCCCAACCTTCCAATTTCGGGACTAAACCGACGTTTTGCTCGACGGTAAAATGGGGAAACAAACCGATTTCTTGAATTACATAGCCAATTTTTCGCCGCAGTTGAATGGGGTTCCATTCAGTTGTCGGTTTTCCCATGACGAGCACTTCGCCGCTAGTTGGCGCGAGTAAATTGTTAATCAATTTCATGGTAGTAGTTTTGCCGCTACCGCTGCGTCCCAGCAATACTAAAACTTCTCCTTGCAGCACTTGAAAATTGATTTTTTCTACTAAATACCTGCGGTTGAGACGGTATGTCACTTCAAGGCATTCAACAGCAACTTCATGATTATTGACAGCCATGATTAATTTCGGTGATGTTGGTTGTAATAAATCGTCAATCGGCTAGCGTCGCGAAACAATTTAAAATCTAAAATCCCAAATCTAAAATCTAAAATTGTCGTGGTTTTGCCATTCTAGCAACAAGGCTCGACATTGGAGGCAAGTTAATTTTTTGAGCAAGTCTCGAATTCCGTCGGGGGTGACAGGATATACAGCGCCGAGAAGTTCGGGGTTGACTGTGGCTGTCGGGTGCAATTCTGCCACAAAACCGTAGAGTTTTTGATTGGAGAATGAACTGTTGATTGCCCAGCCTGTGGTGTTGAGGGGTTGGATGCGGGCGATCGCACTTTCTGTCACGCCTAGTTCTTTTTTGATTATAGCTGGAACTGCCGCTTCTGGCGTTACTGCTTCTGGTACGCGACCGCCGGGAAAATCGAGGGTTGCGGATGCTACGCCGGGGCGATACGTCGGTGCGGGAAACAGTAATTTGTCAGCTTGAACAGTCAAAATTACAACTGAATCTGCTCTTTCTACTCGCCAATATTCTACTATTTTTCCTTCGGTTGTTTCGAGATGTTCGGCGATTAGCTTTACCCAATGAGAGTTGATTTCTACAAACCGATCTAGGGTTTTCCAGTGGGATTCTTGGTCTTGGTTCATGTTGTTAGTTGTTAGTTATTAGTTATTGGTTGTTAGTTATTGGTTATTAGTTATTGGTTATTAGTGCTGTCTCTCCGAGCTTTCCGTCCAACTTCATCAGGAAGAAGGCAGAAGGCAGAAGGCAGAAGGCAGAAGGCAGAAGGCAGAAGGAAGAAGGAACAGGCAAAAAATAATTAAGAATATCCTAAGCGTTGGCTATGGTTGCTATAAATCAGAGGTTGTTGGCTATGGTAGTCGAAAGGTCGATCGCCCAAATAGCCGATCGACCTTTCGACCTTAGAGCCACTTTTGCCCTCTCGATTGTAAATTTTTGCAACAAACTACACGTTCACCCTGATAATTCAGTAACATAGACTACATAATCAAAATTTATCTGCAGCTCTGGGTTGTTAAAACCCCGCAAGGAGTGCAGACTCTTAGCTCGACAGACAGGAATAATTATGCAACTTCAAACAGATATTCGTACTTCGCAACCACCAGCCGGCATCACGAGCGATCGCGATCGGGAAAGATTCGGCTGCGCCGTACCTGCACCAAAATTGGCTCCTGACCTGTGGGTAAGATTGTTCAATCCCCCAACAGCATTCAGTTTTGACGAAGCGCGGCTGTTGTGTCAGCACTCAGAGGACAAGTGGCTAGCTTGGATTCCCGATCATGGGGAAATTTTGCTGAATACGAATGAATTTTGCGCTACTTAATCAAAAATTAAAGTGTGGAAACCCATATCTTTCAGGCTTCAAAGCATATTTTTGGAAAAAACCAGGTCTTTTCGGAATTATCTCGTTTGTAGTGAAGACTTCAGTCCTCAAGGATTAAGCAGGACTACAGTCCTCACTACAAACCAATTAATTGAACTTTTTACAACAAAAAGAGCAGTAGAAAACCTATTGCTCTTTTTGTTTTGTGCAAAAACACTCTCTAGTTTTTGTCTTCAGACAGCGGAACTGACTCGCTTATTTGCAAACAGCACGGTTATTGGCGTTTCTGACAATGGTCCCTACTCTGCCATTAATCATAATGGGGTTTTTGGTGCTGGCTCGAATCAAGCGGGGCTGTTTACCCAGGCATTCTTTGATTGATTCTGACCAGGCGGTGAGAGCGCTGGTGTATTCTGTACGAGTCGCTGGTGCGCGAAACTGATCGGTAATTAGAAAATCCGAGGTGATGCTAGTGTCAGTAGCAACATTGGTAATAATTGGAAAGTCAAAGTTTTTCGGCAAGGTTCTGTCAGGTATTTTGCCCGGTACTATCTGGTAGTTCATCGAGCCACCCTTGTAGTCAATACTTGCTTCGGGGGTTGTTTGAGCGAAGGCTGGAATAGGTAAGCTAGCTACCAAGACGGTGCAGCAACTCCAAAATAATTTCGATTTCATCCGATTCATCTCCTCAACTGTATGACGATTAGCACTAATTAGATAGGCTCCAAAAACATTAGCTTATATTTATAAAAAATAGGATGCTAATGAGATTTTTATCGGGAGTTTGACCCACCTAATTTTTTAATATACATCCTCAAAAATGTGAAAACTGGTTTGCCTGACAAACTGTAAAATGGTTTCAGTTGAGTAAGACATTTACACATCTGAAGTTGTTACAGTATTGGAGACTCGATTTGACCAGAATGATTCATTTTAGATCGATGTCATTGGAACTTTATCAAATTTTGTCTCAGATATCAAGTTTTGTCGATCGCACATCACATCTTAACACTGTCCCAGCAGCTCGATCGCCCTTTGAGTGTTATGCGCTATACCAGGGCTTTGAAAGATGCTACAGTGCATCGATGGGCGTTTGAGTGTTTTCAAGCGACAATAGGCAGAGAAGGGGCTTGAAAATAGGTGAATTTAGTGGAAGATAGCAAGATTATAGACTTATCGGAAATCATGGGTGTTCCCGCGGCTCCTGCGGGTTACAAATCGGGCTTTGTGGGTATTATCGGGCGGCCGAATGTTGGCAAATCCACGCTGATGAATCAGTTGGTGGGGCAGAAAATTGCGATTACTTCGCCGGTGTCTCAGACGACGCGCAACAGGCTGCGGGGCATCCTGACGACACCTGAAGCACAAATTATTTTTGTCGATACTCCCGGAATTCACAAGCCGCACCACCAATTGGGCAAGGTTTTGGTGCAGAATGCGCGCACCGCGATTCAGTCTGTGGATGTGGTGCTGTTTGTGGTGGATGGTTCGGTGGAATCGGGTGGGGGCGATCGATATATCATCGAAATTCTCAGCAATTGCAAAATTCCGGTGATTTTGGGGATGAATAAGTTGGACGAACAACCGGAGGATTCCGTGTTGATCGATCGCACTTACGAGCAAATTGTCAATCCTGAGTGGCCAGTCGTCAAGTTTTCCGCTCTCACGGGCGAGGGTGTCGAACCGCTGCAACAATTGTTAATCGAACATCTGGAGGTTGGGCCCTATTATTATCCGCCCGATTTGGTGACTGACCAGCCGGAACGCTTTATTATGGGCGAATTGATTCGGGAACAGATTTTGCTGCTGACGCGGGAAGAAGTGCCGCATTCCGTAGCAATTGCGATCGACATCGTTCAAGAAGAAGCCAAAATTACGCGGATTCTGGCGACAATTCACGTCGAACGGGATTCCCAAAAAGGTATTTTAATCGGTAAGAGCGGCAGTATGCTGAAGTCGATCGGCAGTGCGGCCCGCGAACAGATTCAAAAATTAATTGAAGGCAAAGTATATTTGGAGTTATTTGTCAAGGTGCAGCCGAAATGGCGGCAGTCCCGCACTCGTTTAGCAGAATTGGGCTATCGCGTGGAAGAATAAAACTTTGGTGCTTTGCGGGATGTTCGCGATCGCATCCCTCTTTAAAAACTGTCCAAATTATTCTAAAAAGGCTTTCTGCAAAAAATGTTTGTGTGAGACTAAAATAGGGAATATAAATAAACTCCATTACCTATTACCTACCACTCATTACCTAAAACAATGATGGCCGGAAAAGAAAACTTTACTCAAATAACCCCAGAAAAATACTTTGCTTGGGAAGAAAAGCAGCTAGAAAAGCATGAGTATATCGACGGTCAAGTGTACGCTATGAGCGGCGGTAGCGTCAATCATGGTCGCCTTGCCATCAAACTTACTGCCATGTTTGATCGTCATTTAGAAAATAGTGGTTGTATAACGGGCAATTCTGACATCAGAATTAATATTGTCGAAACAACTAACTACACCTATCCTGATGCAAGTGTCACCTGCGACGATCGCGATAAAACCACAACCCAATACATTACTTACCCCTGCTTAATCGTGGAAGTTCTCTCTCCCAGCACTGAGGGATACGATCGCGGTGGCAAATTTAGAATGTACCGCAACAACCCTGTCTTACAAGATTACCTATTGGTTAGTTCCACCAGTATCGAAATGGATTTGTATCACAAAAATGATGCTGGTGAATGGCTCATCATTAACTACAAAGAAGGTGATACTATAGAACTAAAAAGCATCAATCTCAGTTTTGCGATCGAACAAGTCTATCGCAACCTCGACCTTACTCCAGAAACAACACCTTAAAATTGATAGAGCGATTAAATTAGGAGATTGTTATGATTGCAGCTAGAGAGCAGGAGCGGTACTTTACGCCTGAAGAGTATTTTGCTTGGGAGGAGCAACAATTAGAAAAACATGAGCTAATCGATGGTCGCGTATATGCGATGAGTGGGGGTACGCAAAATCATAGTGCGATCGCTATCAATTTCTTATTATCGATTAGATCTCACTTGCGAGGAAATCAATGTAGAGTTTTTAATTCGGATTTAAAGGTTAATATCCTCAATACTCGCAACTATACCTATCCCGATCTGAGTGTCACTTGCGATCGGCGAGATAATTCTAGCCCTCAATATATTACCTATCCCTGCTTAATCGTTGAGGTTTTATCGGATAGTACCGAGGCTTACGACCGAGGCAAGAAGTTTGAAAAATATCGCCGCAACCCGAATTTAATTGATTATGTTTTAGTGAGTTATGATGAGATGGCGATCGATATTTATCACAGAAATGATGCGGGGGATTGGTTGATTCTGAGCTATCGAGCGGGCGATCGCGTCGAGCTTAAAAGTATTGGGTTGAGTTTGGCGATCGAGCAATTCTATGAAGAAATTGTTTTCGAGCAGCAATCTTGAATTTATTATGCTTAAGTAATGTAGTCTAATCGTGGCGAGTAAGAACGGGTTGACATACATCATTAAGCTGCGGTATTATTCGATTAGATTCAGTATTATACTGCAACTGCGATACAATTATAAGTTAGGCTACCTTGAAAGTTTCTTTTGTCAGCAGAAAAATCCTGTTTATAGTGCAATACGGTTCACTTAACATATTTATGCCCCGGAGATCCCCCTAAATCCCCCTTAAGAAGGGGGACTTTGAGAGCATTCTTGTCCCCCCCTTTTTAAGGGGGGTTAGGGGGGATCGTCTTAAGTAAACCGTATTGGTTTATAGTGTAGTTATGCCCCTTTGTGGTAAGTGAAGAGAATTAGCTTTATGACAATAGACTTCGGCAGTATCAAAGGCTACAATCCTGATAGAGGATTTGGGTTTGTCGGTCATACTTTTTTTAATCCTGATGGAAAAGTTTTCTTCCATATTAAAAAAATCAGGAGAAAACATCCTGAATTAGCCCAAAAATTGGACAGTGGCGAAGCTTTTGAAACATTCAATTTCTGGTATGAAATTGAAACCACCGAAAAAGGCGAACAAGTTAGTAAGCTTTGGCTAAACGCAGACCATATCCCTCAAAGTTACACAAATGAATTATGTGGTTTGAACCAAAAAGTAGAGAGTATCTGGAAAAATATAGGCTCTCCAAAACCTAGTTGGCTTGACCTTGTAACGATAGAGTTGGTTGGAGTTTATCGCAAACATGAACTAAGTGTTGAGCGAGATAACTTAGAGAGTCAGCTTAGAGCGGCAGAGGAGGAGCAACGCAGGGAAGCAGAAGCTTTACTCCACAATGAAATTGTAAGAATAGCTAAGAAGTATGACTTAGATGCAGCGGAGGCTTATGAAATTGTAAGAATAGCTAAGAAGTATGACTTAGATACAGCGGAGGCTTATGAAATTGTAAGAATAGCTAAGAAGTATGACTTAGATACAGCGGAGGCTTGTGAAATTGTAAGAATAGCTAAGGAGTATGACTTAGATACAGCGGAGGCTTATGAAATTGTAAGAATAGTTAAAATAGCTAGGAGGTATGGCTTAGATACAGCGAAGGTTGATGAAATTCTAAGCATAGCTAAGAAGTATGACTTAGATGCAGCGGAGGTTGATGAAATTCTAAAAATAGTTAGGAGGTATCGCCGCTTACATACAACGATGGCTTATGAGTTATATCGACTACTAAAGGAGCTAGGTCCTTTAGGTTTTACACATAGTGGGCAACTCTCGATACATATTAGAAGATATCAGCTTGGTTATAGGTATCCAACTATCTCAGGTATTGTGACAATGGAAGATGGAGGTACAGGATGGGAGTTTACTGGGGGATTTCCTCCAGGAATTTATACAATTATTTGTCAGGAACTCCGTTTGGCAAACCAGGGGACGAGTGCTAGAGCAATACATTTTGAATCATTTCAAGAGATCTATTCAAGAAATCAAGAATAATGGAAAACTCAATCAACAGTAAATAGGATGAGACAGAAATGAGTAAACCCTTTTACAAAATTAAAGGTACAAACGATTATGGTGTTCTTGAAGGGCCGGTATGGCAAAATCCGTCTTTCTACCTCCAACTTAGGCTTGTAAGCGCTGTTGGCGGAGAGATTCAGTTGAGTTACCAGTACAAATCTGTCACGACTGAAAATCTAGTTGAAGTCTCACGGGAGGAAGTTCAAAAGGCTCTATTGGGTTTTTAGTTAAGTTGTTGAAGCCCGCCTAACACTGCGTTGGTGCGGACGGAACAGAGCTTATCGGTGGGTACTCTAACCTGTCTGCCGCCGCTCACTTTAGCCGTTATCTCGTAAACATTGCCTGACCTTGGAGATGATTCGGAATCTCGATCGAGAGCTTGACCTACAGAAAATTGGTAGAATAAATAGAGACGCTGGATCGGGCAATGGAGGAGAACGATCGAGTGATTCGGGGATTTTGTGAGGAGTTGGGGATTGACGTGCCGTTTTAGGGAATGGAGGAGTATTTTCAAAGATGGAGACTCAACTATACGAGAAATTTATTCAAAAGGTAATTATTTTAGGTCAACGAAAGGAATTTTCATTAACCTCTTCGATCGACAACTATTTAATGATGAATTATCGGCTTAAATTAGAACGAATTGATAAATTAAAAGCTTGGCTAGATGAGTTTAGACCGTTCGATTCCACCCTCGTAGCCGAACTCAAAAAGCTCTATGATGTTCGCTTTACTTATAACTCAAATGCCATTGAGGGTAATACTTTAACCCAAAGTGAAACGGAATTAGTTTTAACGAAGGGCATTACTGTGGGGGGCAAAACCCTTGACGAACATTTAGAAGTTATTGGACATAAGGAGGCGATCGATTATATTGAAAATTTAGCCCAAAAAGATACGGAGATTAATGAATGGGAAATTAAGCAAATTCACAATCTTATTCTTCGCAAAATTAACCCGGAGGAAGCGGGTAGTTATCGCACTCTGGACGTGATGGCGGCAGGAACTAATTATCGTTATCCTCCCCATTATTTATTGTCTCAATTAATGGGAGATTTTGCGAGCTGGCTGAATTCGGAATCTGCTTTAAGGCTCCATCCGGTTGAATATGCAACGATCGCTCATTATCGGTTTGTTTCGATTCATCCTTTTCGGGATGGGAATGGTCGAACGGCTAGGTTATTAATGAATTTACTTTTAATCCGTGCTGGCTATCCGATTGTGGTGATTAACAACAAAATTCGTAATGATTATATTAATGCTTTAGCCTACGGGCAACAAAACCAAGATGATTTAAGCCAGCTTTTTGCATTGATTTTTGATAGTACGATTAGTTCGCTTGTGGAAGTTTTAAGATTATTGGTGACTGCAAGTAGCAGCAGGGGAAAGGGACAGGCTTTTTATCAGGAGATTACTGATTTTCTCGCTCGCAGCGGTGGTTTAGGGAATGGGGAATAGCTAATGGTAGGATGTTAAACAAAAATGTTCGATCGTACCAACGCTATCTCGTAAACACTGCCTGACTTGGGAGATGATTCGGAAGCTCAATCGAGAGCTTGACCTACAGAAAATTGGTAGAATAAACAGAGCTGTAAGGCAATGGCAGCCGGTTGGACTTGTACGAATGAGAAAGGTAATGGCTTTTTCTTGAATCGTGAAACATGGCGGGCATTTTAAGCCTGCATAATATTTGCCAAAACTATCAATCGGACATACTCGCCAATGAAGAAATTCCTGACTATCCTCGCCAGTACGATCGCGATCGCGACACCCACCCTATTCTTAGAACACAGTACCCTACTCGCCCAAGCCCAAACCCAAGAATCACAGCTCAAAAACCACGCGATCGGCAATCTGACCTTCAAAGCACCCCGAAATTGGCTCGAAAATCCCAGGGGCGCAAGTGCGAATAGCCTTGAATTACACAACAAAAAGTTCCCCGACAGAGGCGGTGGATTTGCCCCCAAGGGTTTGATTCGCGTGGTTGCAACCATCAGTGAAGAAGACCTGGAAACCGCGACCGAGACAAAACCGAATTCTAGAGTTTGGCCTAAGACCACGACTAAAACCGAACGTCTAACGATTAACGGCAAAAAAGCAGTGCGCTTGTATGAAGACTATAACGACGGATTTCCCGCAGGCATTGTCACCTATGTTGCCACAGGGAAAAAAGAAACAATTATGCTAGGAACTTTCTACTCCGACAGTGATACAGAAAAACAAGTTCAGCAAATTCAAGATTCGATTCGCATTACTCAATAGCACTCAAGGACTTAAATTCGGCACGTTTAACAAAAAGGCTTTTTCCAACTGGTTGAGCCAACAATCCCCGTACCTTGATAGTCGGGGAGTGTCAACAACAACTATTAAGGCAACTCAACCGAATTCGGTTTGGCAATGTGAGGCAATCCCCAGCCTAATTTTTCCCGCAAAATGTGGAAAAACTCAAAAGACTGTATCCGAACAAAGCGGGCTGGGTAGGGCGATCGCTCGACTTGTACCCAATCCTCCGGCAAAACATAACATCCGCCGTTCCCATCTACCACCATTACCAGGCGGCTCGGACTCGCCGGCAAAATTTTGACCGGTTCAGTGTTGGAAAACACCAAAGCCCGCGAAGCCATCGAATGGGGGCAAATAGGGATCAATTGCAGCACCGGTATTCCGGGAATAATTACAGGCCCGCCGGCAGAAAGGGCGTAAGCTGTCGATCCTGTCGGAGTCGAGATAATTACTCCATCTGCGGCAATGTCAATAGAGGCGTGCTGACCGATCGCCACTTCAAAATGACACATACAAGTCAGCGGTTCGCGGTGCAGAACCATTTCATTGAGACAAAGGGCTTCCCAGAGGCAGTCATTGTCTCTAAACAGCCGCACGGCCAGCATTGACCTTTCTTCTATTTCGTATTCTCCGGCGATCGCCTTTTCCAAAGCTTGCGGGAGCAAGTTTAGGTAAGTTTCTGTTAAAAAGCCCATATGACCGGTATTGACAGTCAGCAGTGGCACTCCGATGGGAGCAACTTGGCGAAATGCAGACAGCACCGTACCGTCGCCACCCAAAACCACTGCAAACTCCATGTCACTGTCAAAACCGGGAGGGACAAGTTGGTCGATAGGAGTGTGGCACATGGGGCGATCGGGGCTAGAATAGCCCAAAATTCCCCCAGAACCGGAAACCGCGCAGACCTCCCAGCCGCGGGCAGTCAGCTTGTCTTTCAACTCTTCGGCGATGCGACAAGAGACTGGTTTAACGTCGTTGTATATAATCCCAGCTTTCGGCACTTTAAAATGTAAAGGGCATTTTTTGTTTACTCCGTTTTTTAGTTTTAAGCTGCTCGTACTCTATTTCCTTGAGCTTCTTCAGAATCAGATTAAAGTATTCTTCCAGATAAGACTCCAAAGTAGTAGTTTCTTTGGGGTCGATTCCGAAGACACTGTAAACATCATCCATTGGAGCTTTCAAGGGTTTTCCGGCGGCCAAAACTTCTGAAAAAGCCAATCTGTCAGCTACGTTCCAACTCCACTGAAAGAACTTAGCAAGTTGACGGGTGGCTTGCAACAAGGCATCTGGGGTGCGCGTAATTTTCGCTTGCTTCCCAGAAAGCCGCTCGCACAACCGCACGATTTCTTCAGCATCCCAAGCTCGATTTCCCACTACCGGAAAGGTTCTTTTCTCGGTTTCGGGAACCGAAAGCGCCCGGACGGCAAACTTCGCAACGTCCTGAGTGTTCATGTAGGCAAGGGCTGACGGCTTGTTAGGCAGCCAGACTGCCTGATTGTCCAAAATCGGCATGGCGTACAGGTTCACCAGTCCTTGCAAAAAGCCGCAAGGTCTCAAGATTGTGTAATCTAGACCGGATTCTGCTAAAAACAGCTCTGTACAGCGCTTAATTTCCAACAAAGGGACTTGCGGATATTTCTCGGCATCGAGAAAGGAAAAGAAGATGTAACGCTTGATACCTGCTGCTGCTGCTGCTTGGATCAGCGATACTTTTCCATCCCAGTCTACTCTTTTGATGCTGACAGAATCGCCTGCACTGGCTGTTGCTGCATCGATGATAGCACTGACGCCTTCTAGTGCAGGAATCAGGCTGTCGGGCTGGCAAAGGTTTCCCGGTACCAGTTCGGCGCCCCATTCTTTCAAAAATGCAGCTTTTCTGTAATTTCTAACTAAACAGCGCACCTGGTAGCCCTCGTCTAGGGCGCGGCGGGCTATTTGGCGGCCGAGAGTGCCGGTGGCACCTACAATCAATAAAGTCATCTAGGGATTTATTTATGAATCTTAAACTTTCTATACAATAGTATCAGGTCTTTCTCATTTTTTTATAAAAACTTAACAAAAACCTGAAATCGTCTCTATATATAACGATCGGTATCCGGCAGGCGAGAGAGTCCCAGAGTCCCAGACTCCCAGAGTTTGAGAGAAAGCGTTGCGTATTTATCGACTAATAAAAATTTTGCTTGTGGCTTGGATACTGATGTCTTGGTAACGATATGTTGTAATAACTCAGGACTCTGACACTAAATTTTAATAAACCGGGTTTTTCTAATCTTGCCAACGATCCTGCACGATTTTTATAGTAAAAAAACCCGGTTGCGGCGATCGGTACGATCGCCTATTCTTCGCCGCCGCCTTGGAGTTTGAGCAGCAAGAAGCCTCCACCGATACCGACGAAAATTAGGGAAAATGACAAAAAGGCTGCGCTGATAAATTCAGGGTTCATGTGTTTTAGAGTTCCTTGACGATCGCAAATTAAATAAACATACTTTGACACTCTCGGCTTTGTTAGAGTCGGAGATTCTCAATTCCTTGATTCACCGAAAAATTAGCTATCTCTTGCGAGCAATTTCCGAACAGTTCGATTCTACCCAAGTCACAACCAAACAGTCGAGTTTAGACAATCTTTGCCGGTTCATCTGAATCAAGCCTACTAGGATACTGACCTAGAGTTTGGGCGTGTCCCACCCTACTTTTGAATTGAAAATTTGAGTTTTGCTGGTCTCTGGGTCAAGTTTCGCCGTACTGTTTTGAGAGCGGCTGGGTATCTCACTTGAGATTGCTACTTCTGGTTGACCAATTGTTCCACTTGCCGATCGCGCTTTAACGTATCAACGGTGTTATGGCCTGTGTCATGGTGGTATTTTACTGTATCAAGTTACTTAGATCAACGATCGGTATCAAAGAACTTCACAGCCTGGGTTAATCCAGCAGCGAGTTTTCATCCGCAGTCGGGGATTTCCGGGATTTTCGGCTGGTCTCGGATAATTTTAGAAAATTAGCTACTTAAATGTTAAAATTTCATTGCCGAAATTCCTGTATTTTGTGGGAGAAAACTGCCTTGAGTCTGGATCGGGAATCAAAACTAGCTGTAACTCTCGGAGATCCGGCGGGAATAGGCCCGGAAGTGATTCTCAAGGCTTTGGCAGATCCGGCTGCTGCTTTGAAAGTGACGGTTTTTGGCGATCGGGCAATTTTGCAGCAAACTTACGATCGGTGGCGATCGATCCATCCTACTGCTGCTGCATCCTTAGCAAATCCCGAAACACTACACATTATTGATATAGCAGCAGACAGCAAATGGGGTTCCATTGTCCCCGGTGTTGGAAGTGCAGCTAGCGGGGCGGCTAGCTTTGCGTATATGGAAGAGGCGATCGCCCGTACCCTTGCAGGGGAATTTTGTGCGATCGTCACAGGCCCAATTTCCAAAACCAACTGGCAGGCTGCAGGTTACAATTATCCCGGACAAACAGAACTCCTGGCCGAAAAAGCCAAATCGCAGCGCTTCGGAATGCTGTTTGCCGCCACATCTCCCTACAGCGGTTGGACGCTAGTAACTTTACTCGCTACTACACATATTTCCCTGCGTCAAGTACCCGATGCTTTGACTCCAGAATTGCTGAGCGAAAAACTAGAATTGCTGGTAGAGTGTTTGCGGGAAGATTTTGGGATAGAAAGACCGAAAATTGCAATTTCTGGCTTAAATCCTCACAGCGGCGAAAATGGCAAACTGGGAAAGGAAGAGCAAGACTGGATGATACCTTGGTTGGAAACGCAGCGCGATCGCTTTCCTCAAGTGCAGTTAGACGGGCCAGTACCCCCGGATACCCTGTGGGTAAAACCGGCTAAAGTTTGGTACGGCTTAGCCAAGGAAGCTCACGACGGTTACTTGGCAATGTACCACGACCAAGGGTTGATTCCAGTAAAATTGATGGCTTTCGACAAAGCAGTCAATACAACAATTGGTTTGCCCTTTGTTCGCACATCTCCAGATCACGGCACGGCTTTTGATATTGTAGGTCAAGGGATTGCCGATGCTTCGAGCATGAAAGCAGCATTGCAGTTGGCTGGCGAGTTGGCCAGTCGCAGAACAGCAGTTAAGATAGGCCGATAGGCGCGAGATCGGCCCAGGGCGAAAAATTAATTGTGTCATTCCTATTAGACAAATCCTAAAAAGCCTGTAAACAGCAGGTATCCTGCCAGTTCCACAAGAATTATTGGAGATGTCTATTGATTTTCGCAGTAGTGAGGCGATAAACCAACAGGTCATTTTTGGCGATCGGTTAAAATCAGATTTTGGTAACAAAGTATGGCAGCATCTAATGATAATTTAGGCAAAGTATATCAGTCAGAACCAGAAGTTGCAGATGAAAATTTGGCAATCCCTAACGCTGGAGACCAACTTCAGGAATTGCTAACAATACTGACTGAATTGCAATTAGTAAAAAACTTTAAAAAAAGACCAAATGAGTTGAAATTACCGCTGTCATCTCAACAACAAATCGAGGATTTTGATCGACAGGAAACTCAGCGAAAGCGATTGTCTTTTATAATCGAATCCTCTGCTGTTGTACCGGAAGTATTGACTAACAATGAAGAAATTCCATCTCAAAGACGACAAATAAATAATGAAGAACCAGGTGTATCTAGTACGGCGAAGACAGCCAAAAATTATCGACCTTCGGAGGAAGAATTAGCACAAGCAGTGGAGGAGTTCAAAAGGTTGCAGCAATTGCTGTTTGAAAGGGATGTGCCGGAATTTTACAGTCATATTTTGAACGCGGAACAAAGGTTAGAAAATTTTGAAAATTTGATGTCTGAACCGAAGGAGTTGATGAATTTAGTCAGACCGTTAATTCCTGAGTTGGTGAGAGAAGAAGTAGAGGGGTTTAAGTTGGAATTAAAAAAGGCGATCGAACTCGCTACCAACGATGGAATTAATCCCCTCGAATTCCAGGCAAAATTAGCGGATTTGGAAAATCAAATTGCTAGTTTCAACCACCAGCAACTACCGAATCCCGAACAATTGATCCAACGGCTGATGCCTGTGGTGGGCGAGTTGCTCAACCGTCGGGTAGAGGAGTCTAAGTTAGAAGTAGCTTCGGCGATCGCACCGACAGTCAATCAAATAATTTACAATCACAACGGGCTGGAAGAGAAAGTAGTAACAATTGAAGATAAACTGGCGAACATTCAGCAGCGTTCCCAGCAGCAACCGGAAGATTTAATCAAGCAATTAGTTCCGGTAGTTAGCGACTTGCTGAACCGCAAAATTAGTGAATTAAAATTAGAGGTTGTCGAAGCTGTCGCACCGTCAGTACAGGTAAGAATAGCTTGGGTAGAAATAGAAGAAAAAGTATTAAACATCATCGAGGGCCGGCTGGCGGCCGGGCAGTCGCCAATTCAGAAGCCAGAAGAGATAATGGCGATGCTGATGCCAGCAATCACTGATTTGCTGAACCAAAAAATTGATCGATCAAAATTAGAAGTAGCAGCGGCGATCGAACCTTTGATAGAATCAGCAATTCTGCAAAGAGAAGTTCAAGGAAAATTGAGCGATGTTGAAAGTAGATTAAACAATCTTCAGCGACAGCAAAAGTCTCAGCCGGAAGAAATCATGGCGCGGTTGATGCCGCTAATGATTGAGTCGCTAAACCGGAAAATTGATGAGACAAAGTTAGAAGTCAGAGAGGCGATCGCCCCGGCTGTCAACACTGCCATTCAAAACAGCGGCATTGCAGCACAAATATTGCAAAATGAAAGTAGGATTGTCGAAGTTCAGCAGCAAGTTTTAGCGGAAATAGAAGGGTTGATGGGCAGAATCATGCCTGCGATCGTAGAGATGGTGTCGGGAAGCCTTCGGGAAGCGAAGCGAGAGATAGAATCTGCGATCGCCCCCGCTGTCGATGCCATCCTTCAGGATCAAAGAATCACTCTAAGACTCGCCAATATCGAAGAAAAGATTGTGGCGATCGAACACCGGATTTATGAATCCACAGACTTGTTTACAGATTTACTGAAACCTTTGATTGACGAGTTGATGGCTAACCATCACGCGCAACTACAAAAATCTGCGATCGAATCTATTTTACCATTGTTAGATGAAGTTGTAGGTTATAATTACAAACTCAACGGTAAAGTAGAGGAACTCGAACGCAAAATAACCGAGGCTCAATGGGGAGGCGATAGGGAAGAATTAGTGAGGCAAATTCAACTGATATTTCCCGAAATGATGCTCGAAACAATAAATAAGTCGAGACAATCATTTACAGAAAGCATAACTCCGATAATTGATGAAGTAATTAATACCAAAACCAGAGAAAATAAACACTCGATGGGAGTAGCCATAGCGCCTGCTCTTCCTGCGGGAATCCGTCACACAGTCGGTGAATCGCCCGATGCAATTGCAATGGCGATCGCACCGGAAATGGCCTCTGCTATCAAACAGCAAATTCATCTCAAACGAGAAGCAATGTCGGATGCACTTTATCCGATCGTCGGTAGCACGATTTTAAAGTACATCGCAGAGATGATGCACCAGATCAATGAAAAAGTCGAATCATCCTTAAGTACAGAGGGAATAACTCGCAAAATTCAATCCAAATTACAGGGAGTTTCTGAAGCAGAATTGCTGATGCAGCAAACAACACCGCTGACTGTTAAAGCTGTTTTTTTAATTCAGAAAGAATCAGGCTTAGTAATTTCAGCAGTACAGCATTCTGAACGCGAACAATTAGAATCAGAGATGGTAGCGGGAATGCTGACTGCTATTCGCGCTTTTGTCAACGATTGTATCTCTCAATCGGGAAACATGGCCGAAATTGATGCCATAGAATACGGCACATCTACAATTGTACTAGAAGTCGCTGGCTCATGTTATCTCGCAGTAGTAATGCAGGGAGAAACGAGGCAGTGGTTTAAGTACAAAATGCGAGCAATATTCAAAAATATTGTTCAAGAATACGGAGATATAATCCAATCATTTAACGGCGATCCCACCGCAGTGCCGCCCGAAATAAACACGAATTTGCAAAAGTTAATTGAGACAGATATAAAAGTCAAATCTCCTAAAAAGCCAATTTTACCAATTATCGGTTTAGCAGCGTTAGGTTTAATTGGCATACCTTGGGGAATTCATCAATACCGCAGCGGGATTGCAGCGAGCATAGAAGCAGATACAAATTTAGCTTTACAATCTAGTCCAGAGTTATCGGTTTATCGCCTCGCGGCAGATGTTAAAGATCGAATATTGGAGATTTCGGGACGAGTTCCGAATCAAAAACTGCGATTGAAAGCGGAAAAAATAGCTCAACAAACTGCTCCCAAATTAACAATTGACAATAAAATTATCGCCGTCGAAGTACCTCCCGATCCGGTTTTAGCTGCAGCCGATGTCAAGCGGACTGCGGAGCTTTTGAATAAATTAGAAAGCATTAATATTTCGGCTCGCTATGCAGAGGGAAAAGTCGCCGTTGCAGGTAGCGTGAGCAAGGCGGCAGATGCTGAGAAAATAACTCAAGCTTTTGAAAAAATTCCGGGGGTGAAGTCTGTAACAAATACAGTGGGAATAGGCACTCAACCTTCCTCACAAGCAATAGATGTTCGCCTTTATTTTGGTGTGGGTTCGGCAATTTTATCGCCAAAAGACATCACACAAAAACTGACAAAAGTCAAGGAATACATGAAGGAAAATAGTACGAAGAATTTAAGAATTATTGGCTACAGTGATTTTAAGAGCAGTCCGGCGGAAAATCAAAAATTGGCACTGGGAAGGGCGGCAAATGTGAAAAATGCTCTGGTTAAACAAGGGATAAGTGGTGACAGAATACAGGTGGCTTCTACTAAGGGCAGTCCTGAAGGTGTGGAGGCTAATCAACCGCTCTGGCTGAGAAGATTAGTAGTATTTGAGGTGGTTAATTAAATTTGGGAATTGTTGGCTGTTGGCTGTTGGCTGTTGACTGTTGACTGTTGGCTGTTGACTGTTGGCTGTTGGCTGTTGACTGTTGACTGTTGACTAATAACTAAGCTGTTGCGGCATTTAAACTGTATGTCAAAAAAAATAAAACTCTTGTGGGGTGGGCCGGAGAACCCGCCCTGAATATACAATGTAAATGCGCGACAACTTAATAACAAACAACAAACAACAAACAACAAATAACAAATAACTACTGACTACTGACTACTGACTACTGACTACTGACTATTAATTCAATCGAACTCGCCCGGAGGTAAAGGCTTGTATTCGATCGCCCGCCAAGCATACTAACAACCGGCCGCTTCCGTCAATGCCGGCGGCTTTTCCGCAGATGGTTTCCGACGCAAGCTCGATCGCCACATTACACCCAATCAACCCGTCGCGGCGGCGCAATTCTGGTAAAAGGGGCGCTAAACCCGACTTTTGGGCTGGCTTGTCTGTGGTGGAAAACATATCGGCTAGTTCGAGTAAATAGTGCCGCAGTCTCGCGAGCAAACAGAGTTCATCGGGCACATTACTCGCAATAGAATGCAAGCTTACCGCATTGCCGAGATCCCTTTCATCCAATCCCGCAGCCGCGAAATCTACGCAGCGGTTGATTCCAATTCCCACAACAGCGCGAGTGCCGAAAGTGTTATCAGAAGTGGCTTCGCAGAGAATTCCGGCTAATTTTTGGCGATGTATCCAAACATCGTTTGGCCATTTCAGGCGCAGCATATCGCGGCATTCGGGAACCAAATCTTCGATCGCGTAAATCGCCGCCAAACCGACTGCTAAACTGAGTCCGGGTAACAGATTGGGATTGAGATTGTCTAGGACAAAGCTAGCAGTAAAAACACCGGGCGGCGAATACCAAGTGCGTCCGTGTTGACCGCGCCCGCTGGTTTGCTGCTTAGTAAATATTACATCTCCGTGGTGGAGTTTGGCCGCGCGGGCGATCGCCCAACTGTTTGTACTCTCGCAGGTTTCTAACGAGTGCAGCCAGTGAGGGAAGTTTGGACTATCGGTTGATTCTGGTGGAATTAATGGCTGTTCAGACAAGGTTTGACTTGTAATATTTGATATCTCAAAGCTGATTATCGCAGGCAGATCGTTTTTTTTTAGATGATTTGGGCGATCGGCATTTTCCTCACTCATATCAAATCCGCTAGTATCAAAATTATTCATCTCTCTCCTCTCTTCCTCTGTGTTCTCTGCGTTCTCTGTGGTTAAATCATTCCCCTACAGCCGTAATTAATATCAATCTTGGACGCACAGAGAGTCAGAAACCCAGTTTCTTATCGTAGAAACCGGGTTTGTTTAGCCTTAGTATTACCCTCAAAAAAAGACAAGCAATCGCCCCACAACTTACGCTGATTGGTCTTGCATTTCCAGCAACTCAGGAACCGTCACAAATCGATATCCCTGCTTTTTCAAACCCGCAATCATCTCCGGTAAAGCCTTAACAGTACGAGATCGATCGCCCCCGCCATCGTGCATCAAAACAATCGCCCCCGGCTTCGCACCCTTCAACACATTATTAACAAAAGCCGACGGTTGAGCGTGCGGATCGGTATCTGCAGAAGTTAGCGACCACATCACGACAGCATAATTCTGTTGCTTGGCATACTTAGCCAAACCATTGTTCAAAAAACCCCCCGGCGGACGGAAAAAAGTAGTCTTAACTCCCGTCGTTTCGTAAATAAGTTTTGCCGTGCGATCTATTTCATCAGCCACCGTCGCCGCATCCATCGTATCGTACCAGTGATGCCACGTATGATTGCCGATCGCGTGACCGGCCGCCACAACTCGGCGAGCAATTTCAGGAGAATTCTTTAGAGATTCACCCATCCAAAAAAAGGTGGCTTTAACATCATTTTGCTGGAAAATATCGAGCATTTGTTCCGTCGTTTCCGGCCACGGCCCGTCATCAACAGTTAAAGCAATAACTTTCTCGGAATCTTTGACTTTTCCCTCAAAAACAGTTTTTCCCTGAAACTGTTCCGGCGGCACAAAAGTCAAAAGTTTTTCTTTTGATTCCAATACAGTGAGAAATTGCTCAATTGTGCGATCGACATTCAACGCTGTGCGATCGTCCGCTACCTGCTTTGCTGACGGATTTACCGTTAAAAATTGGTTGAGATTCTGCACCTGCACCTGAGCGGTTGCAGGATTGTTGCTTCCCTGTTGGTTTCCTGGCATCAGCGTACCGATGACAAAGCTAATCGCAGTCGCTGTCAGGGCGATCGCCACAAAACGCCATTTTTTTCGCAGTTGTTGAAACAGATGATTTCCGCTCACTTGAAATTCCTTTCACTCCACACTGCGGATAATGATAATGGGAATTCCAGGGAAAAAAACTAAATTTTTTATTATGTCTCAGCCGAGATTGACAGCGATCGAATGCGCGCCGACACAGACAAAACCGGCAAGAGTTAAGAGTTTCTTGAGTGCGCTAGGAGTGGACTTTGTTTGTATCGCGGCGATTTCTCATCAAAAGATATCTCAAACATCCCTACAGAAGGCATCGCAGTCCCCGCCACGACTTCCGCCAAAGAAAACTGTTCCGCCAGCAAACCCTCAAAAAACCTCAGCACGGTTAATATCTGTGTGTAGTACAGTCTCACCATCGGATTTATTACGGGCTGCACCACCGGGTTATCAGCCTAATGTCTTGATTTTTGGTAACTCTGGGATGTGAGAGTGTTGGTTTGGGCGATCGACACCCCATTCAAAAAACCAATTTCAAAAAAAGTTGTATTACCCCCTTGACACCCTTGTAGTACGTAATGTAGTATAAATGTAAGGTGAAAGGGAAGGAGCTTCAAAGCTTTACCCTAAGAGCAATACGAACCTTGAAAACCGAATAGAAAATCAATCGTGTCACATAATTGCGGACATCGGCGGTTTAGACTCCGGCAACAAAAGCCCGATCGGGTTGTAGTACGCGGAATCAACCGCCACCCGTCCAAACAGCAATTTCTTGAGGCTGTAGCTCAATTGGGAGAGCGTCGCTCTGTCACAGCGAAGGTAGCGGGATCGAAACCCGTCAGCCTCGTCTCCGTTTCCCGGAGTTGCGAGTAACAAATTATGAGTAACAAATTTATGAGTTTTGAATTAACAATTTTCTTTAACTCAAAACCCATAACTTAAAACTCAAAACTTTCAAAGTCCCGTAGGCAAATTAATTTAAGCCGTCACCCTCTCAAGGTGAAAATTGCGAGTTCAAACCTCGTCGGGACTCCCAGGTTAGGTGGCTGAGTGGCCCAAAGCGTCGGTCTGCAAAACCGAATTTCGCGGGTTCAAATCCCGCCCTAACCTCTGTTCTTACTAATTCGCAAGAGCAATCTCAAATCTCAAATAAATAGTGCTGTAGGCAAATGGTTTAAGCCGCTTGGTTTTCACCCAAGTGATTTGCGGGTTCAACTCCCGTCAGCACTTTGCGTGGGTCGTTGGCAGAATGGTTTTGCAGCCGCCTTTTAAGCGGATGGATCGAGGTTCAATTCCTCGGCGACCTACCAAATTTTCCATCTTGGGTCGGCCCTCCTATTGGCGTGGGTAGCTGTCTGTAAAACAGTAGCTTAAAGCGTTGCTGGTTCAATTCCAGCCCGACCCATTTGCAACTGTATTATGACTTATACAGAAAACCCAGTTTCTGAGAAAAATCTTGCATCTCTACGAGAGATATTAAGAGAAAAACCGGGTTGTTGACCCCCTTGGGTAAGTCCTGTGTATTTAATATGCAGTTGCAATCTTGAGAATGAGTTGTAACTGGACAACAATTCAGTTTGCGCGACTGAAAATTTGGGGGTTCAAATCCCTCCGTTCTCGTGCTCGGAGAAGTGGCCGAGCGGCTTATGGCGCTTTCCTGCTAAGAAAGAGCGGTTTAACACCCGTCGTAGGTTCAAATCCTACCTTCTCCGTTTCCCCCGATAGCTCAGTTGGTAGAGCGCTTGTTTGAAGAACAAGAAGTCGTCAGTTCGATACTGACTTGGGGGATTTCGTTGCCTTATAGCTCAATGGTAGAGCAAGCGGTTGTTAACCGCTAGGTTGTAGGTTCGAGTCCTACTGAGGCAGCCATTTTTCAAATTGCCGGGTAGACAAATTGGTAAAGTCGCCTATCTCTGAAATAGGAGTTTATGTAGGTTCAAAGCCTACCCCGGCATCCAATTATTGGGAAGTCGCCTAATTGGCATGGCACCGCTCTTTGAAAGCGGAACAATGTAGGTTCAAGTCCTACCTTCCCAGTTCTGCTGCAAAAGCAGATCGATCGTACTCCAGTAGCCCAATTGGCAGAGGCCGCAATTTCAAAAATTGTGTTGTGTGAGTTCAAATCTCACTCCCGAGTACCAAATTTTAAACTAAGTTTCTACTTGCTCCTGTGGCGGAATTGGCAGACGCGGCAGACTTAAAATCTGTTCTATTTTGATTGTGAGTTCGAGTCTCACCGGGAGCATGAACGGGATGTAATTCAGCGGCCAGAAGCCATGCTTTGGGAGCATGGAGTCGTTGGTTCAAATCCAACCATCCCGACTTTACCTCTGTGATGTAATTGGAAAACATCGCTCGCTTAGAACGAGTGTTTTGCTGGTTCGAGTCCAGTCAGGGGTATTGGGTATCAAAACCTAAAAGTGCGATCGGTTTTGCCCCTGTAGCCCAATCGGTAGAGGCGCTAGATTTAGGATCTAGTCAGTGCTGGTTCGATGCCAGTCAGGGGTATTTGGTGACATCGCGGGTGAAGTAGCCTGGGTAGGCTTGGAGGTCTCATAAGCCTCTTCATAGCAGGTTCAACTCCTGCCCCCGCTACCAAAAATGCAGGTGTGATGTAATTGGTAACATGAGGCTCTTGTAAAGCTTTCTTGCAGGTTCAAATCTCGCCATCTGCCATTAACAAAAAACATGGGAGCGTAACTCAACTGGATAGAGTGTCGAGCTTCTACCTCGAATGTTGTGGGTTCAAGTCCTACCGCTCCTGCTGTCTGGGGTTCGTAGCTTAATTGGTAAAGCATCTAACTGGCTGTTAGAAAGATATCGGTTCAAATCCGATCGCAATCCACCACACCAATTTTAGATTTTAGATTTTAGATTTACTCGACAGGTGAATCTTTTACGCGGGCTCATAGCTCAATTGGTAGAGCGCTTGCTTTGCACGCAAGAGGTTAGGAGTACCCTTCCCGAAGGCTTCGCCTACAATTCTCCTTGATTCCACTGCGGTGTCTGAAGCCAAAGCGGTAGCGGCGCCCTTTTGTGGAACCAGTAATAGCGGGTTCAATTCCCGTCAGACACCCCTCGGAAGATGCCGCTAAATGGTTGGCAACCAGTCTTGAAAACTGGGGTACAGTTAACTGTAAGGGTTCGATTCCTTCATCTTCCTTTTAATTAACCACCGGAAGTCGAAAAGCGAGAAACCGTGCTGATAACGCGGCGATAGGAGGGGCAGTACCTCCTCGGTGGATGGATTGGTTTATAATAAGTCTAAATTTGGTAGTTATTCAACCTAGAAACCATAAAAATTCAATTTCTTAAATTAGAAATAATTCAGTGTATCTTGTTATTAAAGGATACTCAACTTTTAAACGAAATTCACAAACTGAAAGAAAAGTCACCTGAAAAGACTGATGTCCTCAAACCTCGTCAATTTGGCTGCGGTCAAGGAATTTTTACTTACGTTGCGGATGATTTTGATGAAACACCTCCGGGTTTTGAAGAATAAAGGTTAAATATGAATTTAAAAGATTACACTTACTATCTAGTGCTTGACCTTGAAGCAACCTGCTGCGACAAACAAGGAAATATCAAACAGAGTGAGATGGAGATTATTGAGATTGGAGCCGTTATGCTAGAAGCAGAAACGCTAACTATTATTGACGAATTTCAAAGCTTTATTAAGCCAGTTCGCCATCCTATGCTGACTGAATTCTGCAAATCGCTAACATCTATTTCTCAGGCACAAGTCGAGGAAGCTCCCACTTACCCGGAGGCGATCGCACTTTTGAAAAAATGGCTGTCTGGTTACTCAAACGGCGTGTTTGGTTCTTGGGGTGATTTCGATCGCAAACAATTTCAACAAGACAGCAATTTTCACAAAGTACCTTTTCCGATTGCTTATCCTCATGTCAATCTCAAACAATTGTTTGCAGAAACACAAGGTTTGCGAAAACGGTATGGCATGGCGAAAGCTCTGCAAATCGTGGGTTTACCGCTAGAAGGAACTCATCACCGAGGCATAGATGATGCTATAAATATCGCCAAACTGTTGCCTTATATTCTGGAGCGAAAACAGTTGTCCTGATTTGCTATCATACATATAGCGAGCCAAATTATGGGGAGGTCGCCTAAGTGGAATGGCACCGTAAAAACTTTGGAAAAGCGGCTCCCAAAAGGACGATCGGGTTGGTTGAGTAGGGTAAAAAGTTGCTTCGCGACGTTCCCTGAAAGCGCAAACGGGCAACAGGTTGCAGATGCACTGAAAGGAATTAACAGTCCGAGATGGGGGCAGTTCCCGTCTGCTTGCGGGCAGTAAGGAAGCGCGTTTCCTGAAAGTTGCTGTCGATCGATGCGGGTTCGAGTCCCGTCCTCTCCATTTATTTTCTTTCATTTTAACAAAATAAAGGTGAAATATGAGAAAACTAAAATATTACATTGCTTGCACTGTTGACGGTTTTATTGCTCGCGAAGATGGCTCGTTTGATTGTTTTCCGATGTCAGGAGAGCATTTTGCTGATTTATTCGAGTTTTTTCCTGAAACTATTCCGGCTCACGTTCAGAAAGCACTAGGCATTAGTCCAGAGAACAAGCAGTTTGATGCTGTTTTGATGGGACGGAACACCTATGAGGTAGGGCTAAATGTCGGTCTGACTAATCCTTATCCCAGCTTGAAACAGTATGTCTTTTCGCGCACTATGGAAACAAGTCCCGATGAAAATGTTAAACTCGTTTCAGACAATCCAGTTGCATTCGTTAAAGAATTGAAAAAGGAAGCGGGTAAAGATATCTGGCTGTGCGGCGGTGGCAATTTAGCTGCAACTCTTGTTTCTGAGATTGACGAGATGATTGTGAAGTTGAACCCGGTAGTCATTGGGGCGGGAATTCCTGTGTTTGGGAGGGCGATCGAACCGACGAATCTGGAATTGGTCGATCGCAAAATCTACAGCAACGGTTTCATGTTGCTTCACTATCGATTGCATAAATGAGGTGTTTGGGCGCTAGCGTTAAAAGGGTTTTATCTGAGGATTTTTGAGGATTTTTTGATGAATGTCTCAACCGCTGATGTCAGGCAGATAAACGCAGATAAACGCAGATAAATTTTAAATACAGCCTATTCTATCTATATCCTGTAAGTCGAGATTTAGGTGGTTTTGGGTAAGTTTTAGAGAGCGGTTTAGCCTGCTGACGCGCCTTATTTATTTTGGGATTGAGTGAACTCGATCGCCCTTACAGAAAACTCGCACTAGGCGATCGCCACAAATTTTTACGAAAAAACTTGATTTTTCAGAAGAGTTGTGTTATAGTAACTCCGATGCGGGAGTATAGCTCAGTTGGTTAGAGCAGGTGACTCTTAATCTCAAGGTCGAAGGTTCAAGTCCTTCTACTCCCATCCCAAATCCTTAACCTGAATCGATCGAAACTCACGAGTGCAATCAACTGCTGTAGGGGTTGGATTACTGTGAGTGTTGGCGTTTTGGGATTTTTAATGTCGATCGACCCGATCGCGCGATCGCCCAAGCTATTTTTAAATTGAATAACAACAGGAAATGGTGATTAGCTATGATGGCAAATCTCTCGGGGCGCTGCTATGGAGGCGATCGCGATTTAAGTGCGATCGTCCATTTAATCGATACTTGCGAAGCAGTCGATCGGCTCGATCAAGGCACTTCCATCTCCCAATTGCAACAAAAAATCAACCAACCGTGCCGAGATTTAGCCCGCGATATCCGCCTTTGGGAAGATGCCGAAAACAAATTAATCGGTTTTGCCGAGTTGTCGATTGCGGAAACTGGAGAGCCGATCCAGGGTTTGCTGTCGTTTCGCGTCCACCCCGACGCCCGATCCAGGGGTGTGGAAGCGGTAGCCGTCGCTTGGGGCGAAACGCGGATGCGCGAAGTTGTAAAAGAGCGGGGCGCGCCTGTGAAGCTGCGATCCTGGGCTAGGGCACAGGATGCAGATCGCATTTCTGTGCTGGAAAGTTGCGGTTTTCGAGTCGATCGGCATTTTTGCCGCATGGCGCGATCGCTCTCAGAATCGATCGCACAACCCCAATTCCCAGAAGGTTTTGTGCTGCGTCTATTCCCCGGCGTGCAGGATTCGGAAGCTTGGGTAGAAATGTACAACCAATCGTTTATCGATCACTGGAACCACCGCGATTTAACAGTCGAAAAATTCAAATACGATTTAGCCCAACCCAATTATAGAAAAGATTTAGACTTGATTGCAGTTGCTGCTGACGGGACTTTTGCAGCTTTTTGTTATTGCGAAATTAGCCCGGAAGAGTGCGATCGCACAGGACGAAATGAAGGCTGGATTACTGTTCTCGGTACAAGGCGAGGTTTCCGCAAAATTGGATTGGGACGGGCTATGTTGCTGGCTGGTTTGCATCGACTAAAAGCTGCCGGTGTCGAGACTGCGATTATCGGCGTAGATGCTGCAAACCCTTCAGGTGCATTGCGACTTTACGAGTCAGCCGGCTTCCACAAAATTCGCGATAGCATTTTTTATGTGAAGGATGTTTGAGCGATTTGAGACTTACGCGCAGAATTTGACAAACCGGGTTTCTTCCTGTATCCCTAGTCGCCCAACCACATTTTTCAGAGAAATTGGGTTTCTTGATTTTGGATACAATTCGCGGCGGGCGCATCGAAGTTAGCAAACGTCTCGCTGCTATGATTTCGGGCATTTGCGAAGCTGTACTGTTCCTCTGGGCCTTTGACACGATGCCGTACCAAGTCCAAGCAAACGGCAGCGAATTGATTGATTGGGAACGCGCATTCGAGCACATTAGACCTCTTGCAAAAGTCAAATTTACCCCCCGCAAGTCCCTCCTCCCGCGGGGAGAAACAAGAATAATCTTGCTCCCTCCCCGCGGGAGGGGAGGGTTGGGGTGGGGTGCTTTGGATTTTTGCAAGAGTTCTATTAACGCAGGCTGCCGCACTAGCTGCTGTTGCGCGATCGGTGGAAGCAATGCGACTTAAAAAGCAGGTTGTCGAGCAGTTCATTATGGTAACAGATGAAGGCGAAAATTCTGCACCTTATTTTGTTGATGCCGATAGGAATTACTGTCGCAGTTGGGGCGTAATTCTGAATGTGGTGTCAGAACAAGTTATGCTAGAGGGAATGCGTCAACATCATCGACATTTGGCAGAAACAGAATGGTAATTTTCCGAGTGCAGTGCGATCGTCCCCGCTGGCGACAAATAATCGCGTTCGAGGACGATCGCACTACTGTATAATTCCCATCTAACCATATTTAAGATTACTCCCAAACATCTCCCTCAATATCCTCAAGCGATAAATTTTTCCCGCTTTTCAATTCTTCTCTAGTTTGCTCGACAATTGCTAGTAACTCTGGATTGGCGATGGATGAAATTAACTTTGAATCAGCAGCAGCCAAAGCCTCGCGCAACTGAGACGAAGTGAGTGCGGGATATTTTTCTAATACCTGTTGTTCCGTCCATCCCGCCGCAAACAGCCCCAACAAGAATTCTACAGACAATCGAGTTTCTGGCGCTGCTGGTGGACTTGTTGAAGTTTTCCGGTTGGGATGAATGAGCTTTCGCCAGTCCATTTTTTTACTTAAACGATTTGGGAAGATTTCGTCGATTATACTGCAATTTGGGCACAGTATAAATACGGGTATCCCTAACTGATTCTGTAACACTCCTACCCAATATCGGAGGATTTTAGATTTTATATTAAATAATTGAATAATTGGGAATCACTTATGAGTTAAGGGTTTGAAGCTTTGCTAAACTTACATTTTTTGTAAACTGGTGTCATTTCCCGATTTGGCAATTAAATTGTTATTACGATCGCACTGCAGCACTTTCTTGTAGACTACACTGATAGGGTGTTGACAAGGCGATTCCCTAGGGGACAAGCCCGCTTCACCACCTTTTTTTGTTCGTTGAAATACCAAATCGGGTTAGCGAAGCTTGGAGCTATGGGATCGCGCGTTAACCCCAAGCCACCGTGCAATCGACAGTACAACTACTTTAACTTCTTAAAACTATGGGAAAAAAGTCAAAAACCCAAAAATCCCTGGTCAAAAAATCCAGTTTGCTCTTCCAGCGACTGCAAGAAGCTCTCGATCGAGGCAGTAAAGTTTGGATTAAAACAAATAATAGTAGTTTCGGCGGCATCCCGATTAATTTGTTTGGAGAATTTATCGAACTTTTGGTAATTGTTCCCCCAAACGAACAAGGAGAAAATACTGATGCTTACGGACAAGTTACGTGGCTGATTCGACTCTCTGATATTATTGGACTCGCCTATCCTACTGAATACTGGTCAAAAGATAGATTAGAAAGTTTACTGCCACCCGATCCAGTTACTTCCGAAATAGGTGATTAACTGGGTAAGGTGCTTGTGGCGCACCCAAGTGGTTTGTAGTGAGAGCTTTAGTCATCAGATTGTCAGGACTAAAGTATTCACTACAAGCCTTTTTTTTGCATAACTGACCGGATATAATATAGATATTTTTTAAGCTGTTTTGCGATCGGAAATATACATCCCTCCGACCGATTTTTATCAATTCAATTACTTGTTGCAAGCCGAAAGCTGCACTTTGCAGTTGCCGCCTTCTAGTTCGCTGCAACCAGCCAGAGCTTGAGCTTCTGCTGCTGATTTATCCTCGCCCCAACCAGCCCCCGCTCCCCCTTTACCTACTGCGATCGCTCCACAGTTATTCGTATTAGATGTCAGGGGTTCGCAGTCGTTAGCCCCATCACTTTGCTTATTGCACGCGGCGACTGCTGCGTCTAGTGCTTCTTTCTCTGTAGCATGATCCCAACTAATACCCGTAGCGTCAGAAGTCGGAGAATAAGCAGTAGCTCCATGAGTATTTTCAGCTCGAACAACTGGGGCATAGCCCAAGATGGAAACTGTCAAAACTGTCACTCCAACCAACTTAAAAAAGAGATTTTGCAACATATTCGATTCAGAGCTTTACAAGATTTATCTTTGCGATGGCTCAATATTATATTAGGATATTTATTAATGTCAACAATCTTTATAAAAATTAATACTTGATTAATTTAAAAGTCGTTAGTTGGAGTAGTTGAAGATAGATAATGGGCATGGGAATGGGGCAAACAGGGCATGGGCCAAACAGGGCAGTGGGGCATGGGGGAACATCTAATAGTTAGTTGTTAGTTGTTAGTTGTTAGTTGTTAGTTGTTAGTTGTTAGTTGTTGGTTGTTAGTTGTTAGTTGTTGGTTGATCCTAGTTTTTATAATAACCAATGCCCAATGCCCAATCCCTCCGCAACGCTAGAGCCCAATGCCCCCATGCCCAATGCCCCATCCCTCCGCAACGCTAGAGCCCAATGCCCAATGCCCAATTAAGATGAGTATATTTTTTCACAAACAAGTTTACAGAAGTTCCGCAGTAATGTCGCTGCTAAAAAACTTTTCGGTAACGGTTTGCGGCGCGGGCGCTTTGGGTGCGAATATTGCCGAGAGTTTAGTGCGATCGGGCTTTGGACAGTTAAGAGTCATCGATCGCATCGAAGAGCGCAACCTTTCCACTCAACCTTATTATCGATCGGACATCGGCGCATTCAAAGCCAAAATTCTCGCCAACAACCAGTACCGCGCTTTATCCGTCAGCATTGACGCGCACTCCAAAGAATTGACACCCGCAAATGCCGATCGACTGCTTGCCAATAGCGCCGTCGCGATCGATACTTTTGATAACAGTATCGGGCGGCAAGCCCTGAAAGATTACTGCGCGAGTGTCTCCATGCCCTGCTTGCACGTCGGATTAGCAGCCGATTACTCCGAAATAATTTGGAACCAACACTATCGGGTTCCTTCCGCGACAAATGATGACGTTTGCGATTACCCCCTGGCGAGAAACTTGGTAATGCTGACGGTTGCAGTCGCCTGCGAAGTAATTGTTACCTTTGCTGCTACCAAACAGCAACAAAATTTAACTTGCACGATCGGAGATTTTGCAGTCAAGCCACTTATATTGTAGAATGTCGGTTGACTGCAGCCAGAAACCCGGTCGAGCGAGATTGGACACCTCCATTCCAGAAACCCGGTTTCTCACTCT
Source organism: Tychonema sp. LEGE 07196 (assembly GCF_963890365.1). Taxonomy (NCBI): domain Bacteria; kingdom Bacillati; phylum Cyanobacteriota; class Cyanophyceae; order Oscillatoriales; family Microcoleaceae; genus Tychonema; species Tychonema sp. LEGE 07196. Next base: position 41,888 of record NZ_CAWPRX010000196.1, read on the forward strand.
CAAACAATCGTCAAAGTTGCAGAAAACGCTTGAGAAAATTAACAGGGAAACTATGTCCGCAAAAGTTTGTACTGGTACTATTGCACTAGAATGCAACCCAAAACCGCCCCCTACCC